>JANNBG010000147.1:0-6014 GCA_031385205.1 Rhodobacterales bacterium | reverse complement strand
TGCGTTGGTGCATGTGACAAGGTTACGCTGCGACAATCGGGCCGGTTCACCCCCCTCGCAACCCTGTGACCGGGGGCAGGGGGGCCGTGATAATTGTTACAGAACCGGGACGTGACAGCGGCAACACCGGGCCAGCCTGGTCATTCCTGTCAAAGTCATTGCCGCAAAGGGTCCGGCCCCTTAGTATCCGTCATATTATTCAATCCTTCATTTCAAATCAGGAGTTCAGCCATGCCACAGATCATCACCACCAGTATCACTGCTTCGGCCAGCTATACTGTCTTGACCACCGGTGCCGACGATTTCATCTATGTCGCCGCAGGCGTGTTGGTCAGCAATTCTAGCCCAAGCTCTCCGGCCTATTCCACCATCGGCGTCTTTCACGACAACAACCGCATCGGCGTGGCCGGAACCCTGTTGGCGGGTGGCGGCCCGGTCATCTATTCGCTGAACGTGAATAACAGCGTCACCGTCACCGCGACCGGCAGTATCCTGTCTTTGGCTACCGTCTGGGACGCTGTGGATTTCCGGGCAAGCGGCGCACAGGTAATCAACCATGGCGAAATCACCGGCATGTTGTCGGCGATCCGGTCGACCATCGGCGACCTGGTGGTCTATAACACCGGGCTGATCTCGGGCGTGACCTATGGCATCAGCGGCGCCACAAGGGTTGAAAACCTCGGCACGATCCGGGGGGCCAATGCGGTGATCATGGGAACTGGCGACGACACGCTGATCAACACCGGGTCGCTGATCGGTGATGTCACCCTTGGTGATGGCAATGATCAGTTCAACGGCATCGGCGGCTTTGTCAGCGGGACTGTCTTTGGCGGCATCGGCAATGATACCTTCCGCATCTCAGACCCCTTGGCACAGGTGTTTGAAACGAGTGGTCAGGGCACGCAGGACCGGGTCGAGGCGAGCGTCAACTTTTCACTGGCGACGACGGGCGAGGTCGAGGATCTGACGTTGCTGGGCACAGCCCGCGATGGCTTTGGCAACGCTTTGGGCAATACGATCCTTGGCAACGGGCTGGGCAATCTGCTGATCGGGCGCGCGGGTAGCGATACGCTTACCGGGTCTGCGGGCGATGATACGCTGCAGGGCGACAGTGGCACTGACCTTTTGCAGGGCGATGAGGGCAGTGACAGCCTGCGCGGTGGCCTGGGGGACGACACGTTGCAGGGCGGTGACGGTGACGATGTGCTGCGCGGCATGGCGGATCATGACAGCCTGCAGGGCGGCGATGGCGAGGATGTGCTGCATGGCGGCGCCGGGCGCGATACGCTGGACGGCGGGGCGGATGCGGATACGTTTCTCTATCGCTTTGTGGCGGATAGCGGGGCGGGGACGACCTTGCGGGATGCGATTGTGGGCTTCGCCGCTGGTGTTGATGTGATCGACCTGCGCCAGTTGGACGCGAACAGCATTGTGACGGGCAATCAGGCCTTTGTGTTTATCGGCACCGCAGCCTTTGGCAGCATTGCCGGGCAATTGCGACTGGTCACAGGCCCCAACGCGGTGCTGCAGGGCGATGTGAACGGCGACGGGGTGATCGATTTTGCAGTGCAACTGAACGCGGTTGCGACGGTCAGCGTGAATGACGTGCTGCTGTGACGCGCGTCAGAGCGTGACCACACGCCTGTCCCCCGCCGCAAACCGCCGCAGGGTGGCGGGATAAAGGATGTGTTCTTGTATCAGCACGCGGGCAGACAGCGTGTCTGCCGTGTCATGCAGCAGGACGGGCACCGTGGCTTGGCCCAAGATCGGGCCCGCGTCCAGCACCGGGGTCACCTCATGCACGGTGCAACCTGCTATCGTATCGCCCGCATCCAGCGCGCGCTGGTGGGTGTGCAGGCCGGGGTATCTGGGCAAAAGCGACGGATGGATGTTCAACATGCGCCCCTCAAAGCGCGCCACAAACGCAGGCGTCAGCACCCGCATGAAACCCGCAAGGCACAGGATGTCGGGTTGCGCTGCAAGGATCGGCTCCAGCAAGGCCGCCTCAAAGGATGCACGATCACCTGCAAAGGGCCGGTGGCTGATGCCTGCCGTGGCAATGCCCATCTCTTGCGCGCGCAAAAGGCCCATGGCGCTTGGGTCGTTCGATGCTACCAGCACGCACCTTGCCGGATGATCCCCCACCATGCTGCGCACCAAGGCCAGCATATTCGACCCACCCCCGGATATGAGGATGGCAACGCGTTTCACAGCAACTGGCCCGTATAGGCAACCCCTGCGCCCGGCTGCACATGACCCATGCGCGTGACCACCTCACCCGACGCCACCAACAACGCCTCTACCGCGTCCGCCCGGTCAGCCGCCACCACGGCAATCATCCCGATGCCGCAGTTGAAGGTCTTCAACAGTTCGCCTTCCGCCATCCCCGCCGTCTGCGCCAGCCATTGGAATACCGGCGGCAACACCCATGCCGACAGGTCAATCTGCGCGCCCATGCCATCCGGCAACACACGCGGCAGGTTCTCTGTCAACCCGCCCCCGGTGATATGCGCCAAGGCATGCACACCCCCGTGACGCACCGCCGCCAAAGCCTGTTTCACATACAACCGCGTCGGCGTCAGCAGCGCCTGCCCCAATGTCCCCTCACTGAAAGGCGAGGCATCGCCCCAAGCCAGCCCAGACCGCTCCACCACCGCGCGCACAAACGAATAGCCGTTGGAATGCACTCCGTCAGACGCCAGCCCCAGCAGCACATCCCCCGCCACAACGCCTGCGGGCAGGTCAGACCCGCGTTCCATTGCCCCCACGGCAAAGCCTGCCAGATCAAAGTCGCCCTTGTGGTACATCCCCGGCATTTCTGCTGTCTCGCCCCCCACCAAGGCACATCCTGTGGCCGCACAGGCCGCCGCAATGCCGTTGATGATGCGCGTGGCTTGTGCCACCTCCAGCTTACCTGTCGCGAAATAATCGAGGAAGAACAAGGGCTCCGCCCCCTGACACACCAGATCATTCACGCACATCGCCACGAGGTCGATGCCGATGGTATCCACATGCCCCGTATCAATCGCGATGCGCAGCTTGGTGCCCACGCCATCGGTTGCCGCCACCAGAATCGGGTCCACATACCCCGCCGCTTTCAGATCAAACAACGCGCCAAACCCGCCAAGGCCCGACATCGTGCCCGGCCGCCGGGTGGCCGCTGCTGCTGGCTTGATCGCATCCACCAGCGCGTTGCCTGCGTCGATATCCACGCCCGCATCCGCATAGGTCAGCCCGTTGTGGCCAGTGGTCATGCCATCCCCCGTCGTTGTCGAGGGCGCGGATACATGATCCTGCCCCCCTTCACAACCGGATCAGCGGCCCTGCTTGGCCGCAATCTTGGCCGCCATCTTGATGCCATTGCTCGCCCCCCAGCTAAAGGCAAAGCGCGTTCCCACCCAAAGCAGCAGAAAGATGCCACCAAGAACCGCCGCGATAATGACTGTCGTGATGCCTTGCCGCTGCATGTCAGCCAGACCTTCGTTGACCATCACCATCGGTTGCACACCGCTATAAACAAACAGACCATAGATCAGCCCCAATGCGATCGTCACGCTGATGAGCATGAACAGAAACGACGCCGTCCAGGAATACCCCGATGACGGCTTGGCCCCCACAATCGTGCCATAGCGCTGGCCCGACTGCATCGCCCCGATGATAAGGGGCAGCATGCCGATGGCATTGGAATTCATCGCAAAGCCTGCATAGGTCTCCAGCGCCCAGAGAACGACGTTCAGGATGATGGCCAGCAGCAGATAGACGCCCAGAAAGACCAGAACGGACGACAGGATCGAAGGTGGATTTGATGTCATAATGACGATTGCCCGAAATGATGAAAAGATGCCGACACAAGGCATAGGTCACAGGCTTCTGGCAACCCCTTTTGTCACGGCGGCGTCTTGACAGGGTCGGCGCAGATGTTAGGCACGGGGATTGAGCGGGCCTGTAGCTCAACTGGTCAGAGCAGGGCGCTCATAACGCCTTGGTTGGGGGTTCGAGTCCCTCCGGGCCTACCAAACCCAGTCTCGTTTGAATGGCGTGGCGCAACTCACGGGGTATGATGGCCACCCTTGCGGGTTTTGTTGATGAAACATTTGAAACTGTTATATTTGGTATTGCCAGCTGCGAAATCAGAACCTGCGTTACCAAAATGATGAATTACAATGTGTTGGATGCCAGAACGATCCGGGAAAGGGTCGATATGTCTCAGCTTTGGGAGGCGTGGGCCTTGGCCGATGATCTGCGACGGCACAGCTTTCGCGGTGGACTCGGTTGGGAGGTGCGCAATGGCCGCGACTATCTCTATAGCCGCAAGCGCGGTGTGGTGAAGTCGCTGGGGCCGCGCGGTGCCGAGACGGAACGCATTCACGCAGCCTTTCACGCGGGGCGGGAGGCCAACAAAATCCGCCTTGCATCGCTGTCCACGGAAATGGAACGGCAAGCCGCCATCCTGCGATCCTTGAATGCGGGTCGGTTGCCTGTCATGGCGGCGCGCGCGCTGCGGTCCCTGCGCGCCCATGACAAGGCCGCCATGATCCGGGTGATCGGCACCAACGCCCTTTATGCCTATGAAATCCTTGCCGGTGTCGTGTTCAACGCTGAGTCCATGGCCACGAGCGATATCGACATTCTGGTGGATGATCGCAATCGTCTACGGCTGCTGACAGATGCCGATGAACAGATTGGCCTGACCCGGCTGGTGCAACAGACGGTGGACAAGACCTTTCAGTCGCGGGGCACGATGGATTTCCGCCTGACCAACGACCGGGGTTACATGATTGAATTTGTACACCCGGAACCTGCGCCAATTGACCGCCCCATGCCGGGAGAAGCGCCTTTGGAGGCCGGAGATATCCGCCCTGCCCCCATTGTAGGCTTGCAATGGCTGGTCAACGCCCCGGTGGTCGAGGTGATGGTTCTTGACGAACGTGGCTTTCCTGCCCCGATGCGCTGCCCTGACCCGCGCTATTGGGCGGTGCATAAACTGTGGCTGTCCACACGGGACGACCGTGATCCGCAAAAGAAGATACATGATGGGCAACAGGCACAGGTCATGATGCAGCTGATAACCGAGCATCTGCCACAGTTTGCGATGGATGCTGCCTTTCGGCAGATGTTGCCGAAGGCTCTTGCTGCACATCTTGCCCCCTCTCAGACAGGACATGCAGCGCAACCTGCGTGGTAAGAGCCATGCACAACCCATCATGTGTTTGCCCTACCCCCCCCTTCCCCGATCAGCATTTGACGAATCTATTGCACAGACCTAGAACATAGCATGAACATATCGCGCGGCTGCCCATGAACATGCATGACATACCAGCCGCTGCAACAGCGGACGCACGATGGGCTTTGATGCCGACCCTTGCCGAAGTCTTTGCGACCCGTCCGGGCGATGGCGGGCCTGTGGGCTTTGTGCTGGCGCATCTGCGGGCACGGACAGGCCCGGTGTTATGGGTGCAGGACCGCATGTCGCAGGGCGAAATGGGTGCGCCTTACCTGCCGGGCCTGCGCCTGCCCGTGTTGCGCGTGGCGCTGTCACGCCCTGCAGGTGTGCTGACAGCACTGGAAGAAGGTCTGCGCACCACGGGTCTGGCTGCTGTGGTGGGCGAGGTGTGGGGCGACCCTGCGGTATTGGATTTCACGGCCACCAAACGCCTTGCCATGCGGGCCGAGGCGACGCAGACGCCCTGCTGGCTGATCCGCTGGGGGGCACAGGCCAACCTGAGTGCCGCACGCATGCGCTGGCGCGTCACGTCGCTGCCTTCCAGCGCCAATGCGGACGATGCCTTGTCACCGGGCGACGCGCGCTGGCAGGCGGAATTGTTCCGCACGCGCACGGGCAAACCGGGCACATGGGCGGTGCGGCATGACAGGGCGGCGGATCGTATCAGTATTTCTGCCACAGTTCCCGATGGAACGCTGGCTGAAAACCATGGAACGACAGGGCGAAGTGCCACCGGATGATCAGCCCGCAGCCCTGATGGTGGAAGGCGCGCATGGCCCGGTGGTGCATG
>JANNBG010000576.1:0-2732 GCA_031385205.1 Rhodobacterales bacterium | reverse complement strand
TGATCTTTTCCGACATGGGCCGGGTGCTGCTGTCGATCACCGAAGACAGCTCTGGCGCGCATGATGCGCTGTCCGGCGGGTCCACCGCAGCGGACGTTCCTCAAGGCGTGCGCAACTGCCGCGATAACATGGTGCTGGCTGCAGCCAAGTTGGGCCTGTCGCGGCGTGATATCCCCGCCCTGTGGACACTGTTCGCGCCTGTCAGGGTGGATGCCGCAGGGCACTTAAACTGGCGTGGGGCCTTGCTGTCCGGCAATGACTGGGTCGATTTGCGGGCCGAACGCCCCATCAAACTCGCCTTGTCCAACACCCGCCACCCGCGCGACCCCGCCACCGGGCCAGAACCCCAGATAACCGTCACGCGCCTGACAGCCCTGCCCGTGCCCGCCGACGACCTCTGCCGCACCGCCTCAGCCGAGGCGATGCGCGGCTTTGACAACAACGCGCGGGGGGCATGATGGACCAGACCTACGACATCCCCGCTGAACGCCCATGGTCCGGCATCATCCGCAAAGGCCAGACCATCCGGATCGAGGACACATATGGCCAGCAGGCCATCGACACGATCTTTTACAACGCCGCCGATCATGGCGAACGCTATTCATCCCAAGAGACCATGCGCATGAACGGCCTCGCCTATATCTCTACCGGCGCAAAGATCATCTCGTCCGAAGGGCGGCTGATGCTGACCGTGACCGCCGATACAGCGGGCCGTCATGACACCTGCGCGGGCTGTTGTTCCGTCGAATCCAACACCGTCCGCTTTGGCCACGACACCTGCTATCTGCATGCCTGCCGCGAGAATTTCATTCTGGAACTGGCCCACTATGGCATGGGCAAGCGCGATATCGTGCCCAACATCAACTTTTTCATGAACGTGCCGATCAGCCCGAATGGCGCGATGACCATCGACGATGGGATTTCCGCCCCCGGCGATCATGTGGAGTTGCTGGCCGCAATGGACGTGCTCTGCGTCATCTCGAACTGCCCGCAGATCAACAACCCCTGCAATGGCTTTGACCCGACGCCCATTCGCGTCATCATCCGGGGTTAGGGGCCATGTTCAGCAAGGTATTGGTCGCCAACCGGGGCGAGATTGCGGTGCGTATCATTCGTACCCTGCGTAAAATGGGCGTGGCGTCGGTCGCGGTCTGGTCCGATGCGGACCGTTTCGCCCCGCATGTGGCACTGGCGGATCAGGCGGTGCGGCTAGGCCCCGCCCCGGCGGCGGAAAGCTATCTGAACATCGATGCAGTGATTGCGGCCTGCCATACCACGGGGGCGGATGCGGTGCATCCGGGCTATGGGTTCCTGTCGGAAAATGCCGCCTTCGCCGAACGGCTTACCGCCGAAGGGATCACCTTCATCGGCCCCCGCCCAGACCATCTGCGCGCCTTTGGCCTGAAACATACCGCCCGCGCACTGGCCCAAAACGCAGGCGTGCCACTGTTGCCGGGCTCGGGGCTCTTGGCCAATGCAGATGCGGCGGCGGATGCGGCCCATGCCGTCAGATACCCAGTGATGCTGAAAAGCACGGCCGGTGGCGGGGGCATCGGGATGCAGTTATGCGCCGACGAAGTCGCACTCCGGGCGGCCTTTGCCACCGTCCAACGCACCGCGACCGCCAGTTTCGGCGATGCGCGCGTCTACTTGGAGCGGTTTGTGACCGGGGCTCGACATGTCGAGGTGCAGGTGTTTGGCGATGGCGCGGGCCGGGTGGTGGCGCTGGGAGAGCGGGATTGCTCGTTGCAACGCCGCAACCAAAAGGTCATCGAGGAAACCCCCGCGCCGGGCTTGCCAGACCATGTGCGGACAGGCTTGCACAAGGCCGCGACCGACCTGTGCGCGTCAGTCAGCTATCTTTCGGCGGGTACGGTGGAATTCATCTATGACCCGGTGCGGCAGGCCGTGTCCTTCCTGGAGGTGAACACAAGGTTGCAGGTCGAACACCCCGTCACCGAGGCGGTGTTTGGCATCGACCTTGTCGCATGGATGGTGCGGCAGGCGGCGGGCGAGGCGGTGATCCCCGACACACTCCCCCAACCGCAGGGGGCCGCGTTCGAGGCGCGGCTTTATGCCGAGGCCCCGCATGCCGACTTCCGCCCCTCCGCCGGGCGGCTGACCGAGGTGCAGTTTCCGCCCGATGTCCGCGTCGATGGCTGGATCGCTACCGGCACCGAGGTCACAGCGCATTACGACCCAATGCTGGCCAAGATCATCGTGCATGGGCCAGACCGGGCCCGCGCTTTGGCAGCGTTACAAAAGGCACTGGCGGAAACGCGGGTGGCTGGGATCGCCACCAACATTGATTACCTGCGCGCCATCGCGGCCTCAGACATGCTGGCCTCAGGTCAGGTGTCCACCACCGCCCTGCGCCATTTTGCCTTTGCGCCGCAGGGGGTGGAGGTGCTGTCCCCCGGCCCCCAAACCACGGTGCAGGAATTGCCGGGGCGGCTCGGTCTGTGGCATGTGGGGGTGCCGCCGTCAGGGCCGATGGATGCGCGGTCGCATCGCAACGCCAACCGGCTGGTCGGCAATCCGCCCGATACGGCGGCGCTGGAAATGACCGTTTCGGGGCCGACCCTGCGGTTCCTGTCGCCCGCAAGGGTGGCTATCGCCGGGGCGGCGATGCGGCTGGTGCTCGATGGGGTCGCGGTGCCGGGGCCGCTGGTCGATGTGCCGGGCAGCGGCGTGCTGACTATCGGGGCCATCACCGGGCCGGGGCAACGCGC
>JANNBG010000543.1:0-1818 GCA_031385205.1 Rhodobacterales bacterium | reverse complement strand
ACTGAGGATCAGCAACTCGCCCGTGGACGCCGTGCCATAGATCAGGATCACCCCCACCGCGGGCACAATGGCAATCAACCGCGTGATAAGCCTGCGCCAGACCGGGGCGATGCGCAGGTTGATGAATCCCTCCATCACGATCTGCCCTGCCATGGTGGCGGTCACCGTGGAATTCAGCCCGCAAGCCAACAGTGCCACGCCAAACAGCAGCGGCGCGAGTGTTGACCCCAGCATGGGTGCCAACAGGATATGCGCCTTGTCGATATCCACCACATCGGTCTGCCCGCTGGCATGAAACGTGGCGGCGGCAAGGATCAGGATGGAGGCGTTGATGAACAGCGCGAACATCAGGGCAATCGTGCTGTCCCATGTTGCCATGCGCAGGGCATCACGTTTGGACGCATCATCAAGGCCAAATGCGCGGGTCTGCACGATGCCCGAATGCAGATACAGGTTATGCGGCATGACCGTGGCCCCTATAATCCCCAAGGCCAGATACAGCATGTCCGGGTTCAGCACGATCTGCGTGGTGGGTGCAAAGCCCACGATGACGGCGGCCCAATCCGGGTCTGCCAAGGCGATTTGCACGCCGAAACACAGGGTAATCACGCCCAGCATGGCGATGATAAACGCCTCGACCCAGCGAAAGCCCTTGGTTTGCAGCCACAGGATCAGGAATACATCTGCCGCCGTGATGAATATGCCGATTTCCAGCGGGATGCCGAAGACAAGGTTCAGGCCGATGGCGGTGCCGATCACCTCGGCCAGATCCGTGGCGATGATGGCGGTTTCGGCGAAAATCCACAGCGGGAATGATATCCATCGCGGAAAGGCATCACGGCAGGCCTGCGCCAGATCACGGCCCGATGCAACGGCCAGCCGGGCACACAGGGATTGCAACAGGATGGCCATGATGTTGGACAGCAGGGCGACAAACAGCAGGGCATAGCCGAACTTGGCCCCGCCGGCCAAGGATGTGGCCCAGTTGCCGGGGTCCATATAGCCCACGGCGACAAGGTATCCGGGACCGACAAAGGCGAGGAAACGCCGAAAGGGCGAGCTGCCCGTGGGCACGGCGATAGACCGGAACACTTCGGACAATGAGGGCGTTTGACCCGGACCACGCCAACCAACAGATGACATATTTTTCACAACCCATCTTGCAACTGATTTGCAATCGCAAGATGGGTGTTTCATCGCCAATGGTCAATGGGGCAAATTAGTCGGCTTCCTCCGGCCCGCCTGCATCTTTGGGAATCGTTACCGAAACTGGCGCAAAACCGGGCAGGGACAGTGCCACATCCACCGTTTTGGCCGATTGGCTGGTAAAGTAGATGGAATTCGGGTTGGCGCGGAAATGCCCCGCCATCGTGGCATCATCCAGATGCACCCGCGCCTCACCACCCGCAGGCACAGTAAACCCCTCCAGTGGGCGCAGCATCGCCTCTACCTGCCCGGTATCCACATCGGTCAGGCGGGTGAACAGCGTGAAACCGGTCAGCGGCGTGGGGCCTGCATTGGCCACCAGCAGTTCCAGATGGTCGGGCGCATCGGCCTTTGCCACCGGGTCATAGTTGTTTTCCACCATCGCCTCTTTGATCGCAAAGGGCGCTGCAGCACCATCCATCGCCATCGGGTTATCCAGCAGCGTGGGCGTGGTATCGGCCAGATCATTGGCCCCGTCACCATCCGTATCGGCCACCAAGGGATCAGTGCCCAGCAATGCCTCAGACGTATCGGGTACGCCGTCGCCATCGGTATCCACGTCTTGGGCGCGCACCGGGCCAGACAGAGCCATGCCCAGCAGGGTGACAGCAC
>JANNBG010000492.1:0-3032 GCA_031385205.1 Rhodobacterales bacterium | reverse complement strand
ATGCTGTGCTGGCCTGGATGAGCCAAGAGGTGGTGCAAGACAAACACTGGCTGACCCTGCCGCAGATGATCGCAGGGCTTGGCTTGGCCGAAACCACGCCGGGGCCGTTGATCCTTGTGACCGAATTTGTCGGCTACATGGCCGCCGTGCAAAAGGGGGGCATTCTTTATGGCATCGCGGGTGCCATGGTCACCCTCTGGATGACCTTTACCCCCTGTTTCCTTTGGATTTTCGCCGGTGCCCCGTGGATCGCCCGCCTGACTGCCATGCCCCGCCTTGCAGGCGCACTCAGCGCCATCACCGCCGCCGTGGTGGGCGTGATCGCCAACCTTTCACTCTGGTTTGCCGCCCATGTGTTCTTTGCACAGGTCGGCTGGTGGAACATGGGCCCCCTGCATCTGATCGCACCAGACACTGCCACGATCCAGCCTGCAGCCATCGCCATCGCGCTGCTATCCGGCTGGCTGCTGCTGTTCCGCCATGTGAACCTGATGATCGTCTTGGGCATAGCCGCCGCTGCAGGTGCAGCATTAACTCTCGTCTGACGTGCACGGGGCCTTCCCATTGGAAACAAATCCCCTATGCTGCACCCATTCGTGACGGGGGCATGGCATGGCGCGGTCGATAGATTACGGCAACCTGATGCATCACGCGATGCGTGGCCTGATCCAGACTGTGCTGACGGATGTGTCCAAAAACGGCCTGCCCGGCGCGCATCATTTTTTCATCACCTTCGATACCACGCATCCTGACGTTGCCATCGCTGATTGGCTGCGCGCCCGCTATCCCGCAGAAATGACCATTGTGGTGCAACACTGGTTCGAAAATCTGGTTGTCACGGACGCTGGTTTCACCATCACGCTGAACTTTGGTGATAACCCCGAACCCATGGTCGTGCCCTTCGATGCCGTGCGCACATTTGTTGATCCTTCCGTCGAATTCGGCCTGCGGTTCGAGACGCATTCCGATGATGACGACGACGATGATGACGACGAGGCCCAGGATGACGCTCCCGATGCGCCACGTCCGGCCGCAGAAGTGGTCAGCCTTGATAAATTCCGCAAATAGCGCCTGAAAGGCCCGTCATGCCCTCTGACCTCGGCCTGTTCCTGCGCCAGCTTTCGCGCAATCCGAAAACGATTTCCGCCATTGCCCCGTCATCGCGCTGGCTCGCCCGCGCCATGACCGCGGGCCTGCGGCCCGGCATGCGCGTGGTCGAATTTGGCCCCGGCACCGGCGTTCTGACCCGCGCCATCCTGTCTGCCGGGGTCAAACCCGCCGATCTGACCCTGTTTGAATTCAACCCTGATTTTACCGCCCACTTGCGGAGCAGTTTTCCCGGCACCACGGTCATCAACGATGGTGCCCAAACCGCCGCCACGCACTGCCCGCCCGGCGTGGATGCCGTGATCTCTGGCCTCCCGCTGCTGTCGATGCCACAAGACATCCGCGAGGCGATCATCGCCGCCGCCTTTGCCGTCCTTCGCCCCGGTGGTATCTATGTGCAATTCACCTATGGCCCGCGCCCCCCCATCAGCGACCAGCAAATCGCGAGCCTCGGCCTGACGGTCACGCAGACCGCCCATATCTGGCTGAACCTGCCGCCCGCCCGCGTGTTTTGCTTCACCCGCACCTAGGCCCGCTGCCAGAACACCCCAACCCCGTCAATTTCCTGCAGGGTCAACGGCTCTGTCGGATACTCTGCCGCCATGAAGTCATGCACTGCTTTGCGACAGCCGGGCACCGCGTGGTAATCATCCACGATCACAAAGCCCCCCGGCGACACCTTGTGATACAGCGCCCGCAATGCATCCATCGTCGATTCGTACATATCGCCGTCCAGCCGCAGGATCGCCAGCCGGTCAATCGGCGCACCCGGCAGGGTGTCCTTGAACCAGCCTTTCAGGAACCCGACCTGCCCGTCCAACAGACCATAACGCTGAAAATTATCCTGCACCTGCTCCACAGATACCGCCAGCAAGCTGTTCTTGTAATGCGCATCGCCCTTGTCCGCCGCGTATTTTGCCGCATTCGGTTTCGGCAGCCCTTCAAAACTATCCGCCACCCAGACCTTGCGCTCTGTCACGCCATAGGCCCGCAAAATCCCCCGCATCAGAATGCAGGCCCCGCCGCGCCACACCCCGGTTTCGATGAAATCGCCCGGCACGTTGTGTGCCAACACCTCGGTTGCCGCAAAGATCAGGTTGTCCATCCGCTTTCGCCCGATCATCGAATGCGCCACCATCGGCCAATCCAGCCCGCGCGCGCGTTTCGCCGCGTCAAAGCCCTTGACCCGCGCCGTCTCGCCCGACAGCCGTTTCAGCACCTGCCACGGTTTCAGCGGCGCCATCCCCGGATCTTCATAAATCGCATTGATGATCGTGTCGCGCAGCAGGTCGATATAGGCGCTGCGCAAGGCCGCGTAATTCTGATCCATGGTGGTTCCTGATGATCCAAAAGGCGATTCGGCGTTTGTTTCCGCCCTGCAAATCGCTTACCAGTTACGCGATTTCAAAGAAACCGGGACAAAGTCATGACCGCAACCCGCAGTGAAACTGACAGCTTTGGCGCGCTCGACGTGCCCGCCGACAAATACTGGGGCGCGCAGACCCAACGGTCGATCATCAACTTTCCCATCGGCTGGGAACGTCAGCCCACAGCCATCATCCGCGCTTTGGGAGTCATCAAAAAAGCCTGTGCGCAAGTGAACATGGTGCAGGGCGATATCGACGCCACGCTGGGCAACGCCATTGCAGCCGCCGCCACCGAGGTGATCGACGGCAAGTTTGACGACAACTTCCCGCTGGTCGTCTGGCAAACCGGGTCCGGCACCCAAACCAACATGAACGCGAATGAGGTGATCAGCAATCGCGCCATTGAGGCCCTTGGCGGCGTCATGGGCTCCAAAAAGCCCGTGCATCCGAACGACCATGTCAACATGGGCCAATCGTCAAACGACACTTTCCCCACCGCCATGCACGTCGCCAAGGGCCTCAATGGCGCGATTGCTGATCACCTCATTCGCGTTCATG
>JANNBG010000427.1:0-4960 GCA_031385205.1 Rhodobacterales bacterium | reverse complement strand
CCGATCCTCGATTTCTTTTTTGGCTTGACCTGGGATCCGAACTTCAGGGGTGACAGCGATTTCGGCCTGATCCCTCTGGTTTGGGGCACGCTGTATATCACGCTGATCGCGATGTTGATTGCGGTGCCGCTGGGGCTGTTTTCGGCGATCTATCTGGCTGAATACGCAACGCCGCGCACGCGGGGCATTGTGAAGCCGCTGATCGAGGTGATTGCGGGTATCCCTACAGTGGTGTTCGGTCTGTTCGCACTTGTGACCGTCGGCCCTTTCCTGCGCGAGTGGATTGCGCAGCCGTTGGGCTGGGGTGATAGCGGGTCTTCGGTGATGACGGCGGGGCTGGTGATCGGCATTCTGAACATTCCCTTCGTGTCGTCGTTGAGTGACGACATTATCAACGCAGTGCCGCAGTCCATGCGGGACGGGTCTTATGGGTTGGGGGCCACCAAATCGGAAACCATCCGCCAAGTGGTGTTGCCAGCGGCATTGCCGGGCATCATGGGGGCCGTGCTGATGGCGGGGTCACGCGCGATTGGCGAGACGATGATCGTGTCACTGGGTGCGGGCGCTGCGGCGCGGCTGGATATGAACCCGTTTCAGGCGATGACGACGATCACGGTAAAAATCGTCAGCCAGTTGACGGGCGATACGGATTTCGCCAGCCCGGAGACGCTGGTGGCCTTTGCGCTGGGGATGACGTTGTTTGTGATAACGCTGGGGCTGAATATCCTGGCCCTGACCATCGTGCGCAAATATCGGGAGCAGTACGAATGACCGACGTGAATATGCACCGCACGGGGTCGATCCTTGTGGCATCGCCTTTGATGGCGAAACGCCGCGCGGCGGAACAGCGGTTCCGGCTGTATGGGATGATGACCATTACGTTCAGCCTTGGCATCCTTGTGTTCATGCTGTGGACGATCTTTGCGGATGGGATTTCATCGTTCCGGCAAACATCGGTCACCTTTCCGGTTCTGCTGACTGCCGAAAAGCTGGACCCATCGGGCAACCGGAACCGGGCGGAGATGACGGCTGTGACGACGATTGGTTATACCAAGGTCATCGACACGGCGTTTCTGGCGCTTTTGGTGGATAAGGGCATCGCGATTGACGGGCTATCGGACAAGGACGCAAAAGCCGTGCTGTCGAAAGAGGCAGCGGGGCAGTTGCGCGCGCGGGTGCTGGCGGACCCTGCCATTGTGGGCACCACGATCGACATGACGCTGTGGACGAATGCGCGGATTGACGGCTATTACAAAGGCCGCGTGACGATGGAAAGTGCCGTGCGGGATGGCAACGTGTCGCCCGAACAGTTGCAACTGGCGGATGCGCTGAAAGCGACGGGCGTGTTGTCGATGCCGTTCAACTGGGCGCTGCTGACCGGGCCGGATGCATCAGACCAGCGGCCAGAGGCGGCAGGTTTGGGCATATCCATCATCGGGTCGTTCTTTATGATGGTGATCGTGGCGTTGATCTGCGTGCCGATTGGCGTGGCGGCGAGCATCTACCTTGAGGAATTCGCACCGAAAAACCGCTGGACGGATTTGATCGAGGTGAATGTGAGCAACCTCGCCGCCGTTCCGTCCATCGTTTACGGCATCCTTGGGCTGGCGGTGTTCATCAACTTTATCGGGCTGCCGCAGTCGTCATCACTTGTGGGCGGCCTTGTGCTGACCCTGATGACGCTGCCCACCATCATCATCGCCACGCGGGCCTCCATCCGCGCGGTACCGCCCTCCATCCGTGATGCGGCGCTTGGCGTGGGCGCATCGCAGATGCAGACGGTGATGCACCATGTGCTGCCCTTGGCGATGCCGGGGATTTTGACCGGGGCCATTCTTGGCCTTGCACGCGCCTTGGGCGAAACGGCCCCTTTGCTGCTGATCGGGATGGTGGCCTTTGTGGACAACTATCCGGGCAGCGTTCTGGAACCTGCGACAGCCTTGCCAGTGCAGGTCTATGGTTGGGTGCAGCGCGGCGATCCGGCCTTTGTGGAACGATCATCGGGCGCCATCATCGTGCTGCTGCTGTTTCTGGTGGTGATGAATGCCGCCGCCATCATGCTACGCCGCCGCTTTGAACGCCGCTGGTAAGGAGATCATCATGAACGATATGCGACTTTCGGAGCAGGGCGTGACAGCAACCACCAACAAGATGACAGCGCGCAAGGTGCAGGTGTTTTATGGCACCAACCACGCGATCAAGGATGTCGATGTGGACATTCTGGACAAGACGGTGACGGCGTTTATCGGGCCCTCGGGCTGTGGCAAAAGCACGTTTTTGCGCTGTTTGAACCGGATGAATGACACGATTTCGGTCTGCCGGGTTGAAGGGCGGATCGATCTGGAAGGTGACGATATCTATGACAGCCGGGTGGACCCGGTGCAGTTGCGCGCCAAGGTGGGGATGGTGTTTCAGAAACCCAACCCGTTCCCCAAATCCATCTATGACAACGTGGCCTACGGGCCCAAAATCCACGGGCTGACGCGGAACAAGGCCGAACTGGATGAGGTGGTCGAGGCGTGCCTGCGCAAGGCGGCCTTGTGGAATGAAGTGAAGGATCGGCTGATGGCACCGGGTACGGGCCTGTCAGGCGGTCAGCAACAGCGCCTGTGTATTGCGCGGGCCATTGCGACGGGGCCGGAGGTCTTGCTGATGGATGAGCCCTGTTCAGCTTTGGACCCGATTGCCACAGCGCAAGTGGAGGAGCTGATCAGCGAGTTGCGCAGTCAGTTTTCCGTGGTGATCGTGACCCATTCCATGCAGCAGGCGGCGCGTGTCAGCCAGAAAACTGCGTTCTTCCATCTGGGCAATCTTGTCGAATACGGCGATACGGCCACGATTTTCACCAATCCGACTGATCCGCGGACCGAGAGCTATATCTCGGGCCGGATCGGGTAAGGGGCAGATATCATGAATAATATCCATATCAGCAGCGAGTTTGACCGCGATCTTGAATCCATTCAGGCCATGGTGATGAAGATGGGCGGCCTTGTTGAAAGCGCCATTCTGGATGCCGCACAGGCTTTGGAAACCCGCGACGAGGAACTGGCCGAGCGTGTGCGGCAAGGTGACCGTGCGATCGATGCGTTAGAGGAACTGATCAACACCGAATGCGCACGGGTGATTGCCCTTCGGTCACCGATTGCCACGGATTTGCGCACGGTGCTGACGGTGATGAAAATTGCCGGAAATCTGGAACGCTGTGGTGACTATGCCAAGAACCTGGCCAAGCGGTCACTGATCCTGTCGCAAATGTCGCCCATCGGGTCATCGGCGGGGTCGATCCGCCGACTGGCCAAGGCGGTGCAGGTGCTGCTGTCGGATGCGCTGGATGCCTATATCCGCCGCGATGCTGACCTTGCCGCCGATGTGCGCCTGCGCGACCGCGATATCGACCAGATGTATAACGCGCTGTTCCGCGAATTTGTGACCTATATGATGGAAGACAGCCGCAACATCACCCCCACGATGCATTTGCATTTCATCGCCAAGAACATCGAGCGGGTGGGCGATCATGCGACGGGGATTGCGGAGCAGGTGATCTATCTGGTGACTGGCCAGATGCCCGGTGACGACCGCCCGAAAAGCGATACCTCCAGCTTTACAGGATAGCAGATGTCAACGCAGCCGCATGTTCTTTTGGTCGAGGATGAACCCGCGCAACGCGAGGTGTTGTCGTACAATCTGGAGGCAGAAGGCTTTCGTGTCAGCCAGGCAGGCGATGGCGAAGAGGCGATGATGCTGGTGAATGAGGCGTTGCCGGATCTGATCTTGCTGGATTGGATGCTGCCGAATGTATCTGGGATCGAGATTTGCCGGCGGTTGAAGATGCGGCCTGAAACGCGAAGTGTGCCGATCATCATGCTGTCGGCGCGGTCTGAGGAAGTGGATAAGGTGCGTGGGTTGGAGACGGGGGCGGATGATTACATCATCAAACCCTATTCGTTGGTGGAACTGATGGCGCGCGTGCGCGCGGCCCTGCGGCGCACGCGGCCTGCGACGGTGGGGGTGGTGCTGGAATGGGAAGATATCCGGCTGGACCCGGAAACGCACCGGGTGCACCGCGATGGTGCCGTCTTGAAACTGGGGCCAACGGAATTTCGGCTGCTGTCGACATTCATGGAAAAACCGGGGCGGGTGTGGAGCAGGGAACAACTGCTGGATAGGGTTTGGGGGCGCGATATCTATGTCGATACGCGCACGGTGGATGTACATATCGGGCGGCTGCGCAAGGCTTTGGGTGGGGAAGATGTTCTGCGCACAGTGCGCGGTGCGGGGTATGCGCTGGGGTGAAGGGCCAAATTTGTTCGAACAAATTTGAAAAATCCTTCGAAGGATTTTTAAGTCAAGGAAGCCGCGCGATGCGTTCTGTCAGCAGCGCATAAAACCCATCCGCATCCACGCCACCCATGAACATTGCGTTCTTGGCGCGATTGGTCACACCCCACCAATCGGCGACGGTCATGCCCAGCGTCAGGTCTGACTGGGTTTCAATTTCAACGTTGACCATGCGTCCGGTGAAAAGATCGGGCCGGATCAGATAGGCAATCACGCAAGGGTCGTGCAGCGGCGCACCTGCGCTGCCATATTTCGCCACGTCAAAGCGTTCAAAGAAATCCGTCCATTCCGCCACCATGCGGCCCACATGGGTGCCCATGTCGCGAAAGGCCTGCACGCGGGCGGCATTGGTCAGGGCTTTATGTGTGACATCCAGCGGCATCACCACAATCGGGGTACCGGATTTGAACACGATATCAGCGGCTTCCGGGTCGACGTAGATGTTGAATTCGGCGGCGGGGGTGATGTTGCCGACCTCAAAATACGCACCGCCCATCAGGACGATTTCCTGCACATGCGCGATGATATCGGGGGCTTTGATGAAGGCGGTGGCGATGTTGGTCAGCGGGCCGAGGGGGCACAGGGTGACGGTGCCGGTGGGTTCGGATCGCAGCGTTTCGAT
>JANNBG010000405.1:0-2862 GCA_031385205.1 Rhodobacterales bacterium | reverse complement strand
GGGCGTCATGCCGACGCGAAATTCCTGCGGTTTGATTTCCTTGGGGCATCCGATTTTCATGGTCTCTCTCCCGAATTGATGCCCGGATGATGCGCGCAATTCGTTGCAGATGCTTTGAATTCTGCGTGACGGATCATCACGATTATCGTAGGTTCTGCGGCATAAGTCACATTTCATCGAAGATTCCACCGCCATGCCCGATATCGACGCGACAGACCGCCGTATCCTCACAGTCCTGCAAAAGGACGGGCGCATGACGAATGCCGATCTTTCCGAACAGGTGAACCTGTCCCCTTCCGCCTGCCACAGGCGGGTGCAACGGCTGGAGGAAGACGGGCTGATCGCAGGCTATGTGGCCCTGCTTGACGCAAGGCGGATGGGAAAACCCACAACCGTCTTCGTGGAAATCACCCTGCAGGGGCAGGCGGATGATCTGCTGGATGCATTCGAACAGGCCATCAAACGCGTGCCCGATGTGCTGGAATGCCATCTGATGGCGGGCACCGCGGATTACCTGCTCAAGATCGTGGCGACGGATACCGAAGATTTCGCCCGTATCCACCGGCAGTATTTGTCGCGCTTGCCGGGGGTGGCGAAGATGCAGTCGTCATTCGCGCTGCGTACTGTTGTGAAAACAACTGCGATTGCCGTGTGAATACTGCATTTGCGGTATGCGGTTTTGCGCGATTCGGGGCAGTCTTTTGCAACCACAGCAAAGGATCACCCCATGTCCGCACCCGTCGCATTTGGCCCACAATTTGATATCTCGCCCCCCGTCAACTCCACCCGTGACCACAGTTCGGTCACGGGCCTTGCCGATGGCCGCATGGTCGTGGTCTGGCGCGATCTGGGCAGCAACGGGAATGAGGTGAAACTGCGCATCCTGAACGCCGATGGCACGCCTGCCGGGCCCGAACGCACTGTTGGCACGGCAACCGGCGGCACACAGGATAACCCGCAGATCACCGCCCTTGCCGGGGGCGGGTTTGCGGTGGCTTGGGATGATTTCTCGCAAGGCTTTGGCAATGTGCGCACCCGTGTTTACGACGAAACCGGCACCGCCATCACCGCCGAACGCAGTGCCCACACCAACACCACTGGCAGCCAGCAGGATGCGTCCATCGCCGCCACCGCCGATGGTGGGTTCGTGATCGGCTGGTGGGATAGCAACATCAGCGTCACCGGGCTTGGGTCCAACTCAGCCGGCATGGGGCGGGCCTTTGATGCGGCGGGGACAGCGGCAGGTGGAGCTGTGCGCATCAGCGGCAATTGGGGTGGCGACTATGGCCCGGTCTTTGCATTTCGCGGCAATATCGGCATTGCGGTCTGGGATGATGATCTGGGCCCCGACCAGACCCGCAATGGCGAAGACGGCATCTATGCGCGCCTTCTGGACGGTGGCTTGCCATCCGGCGCTGTCGCAGACGGGGGCCAACGCGTGGATACCGGCGCCTTCCGCGAGGTTGGGCGCAATCCGGATGTGGCGATTGTCGCCCTTGGCGCGGCGGTGGTCTGGGAAGACCGGCCCGGCAATGCCACGACAAGTGACATTTACCTGAGCCGCGATGGCAACAACGTCAGCCGGGTGAACACCACGACAACGGGTAACCAGACCGATGCGCATGTCACCGCCCTGCGCGATGGCAGTTTTGTCGTCGTCTGGTCAGACAGCGGGGCCGCCGATGGCGGCGACGTGCGCGCGCGGGTGTTTGATGCAAATGGCGTGGCCACCAGCGCGGATTTCCGCGTGACGGCTGCGGGGGCGGCCAGTGCAGGCGTGCAACTGGCACCGGATGTCACTGGCTTGGCGGATGGCCGGTTTGTGGTCACATGGGTAGACCCGCAAGGCAGCACCGGGGTGCAGGGGCGCATCTTTGATCCGCGCACCGGGGCGGTCAATTTGATTGGCACCGGGCATGGCGACCAGTTCTGGGGCACAGGCTTTGGCGACACCATCAAGGGGGGGCTGGGCGCAGATGTCCTGCACGGGCAGGCCGGGGCAGACCGCCTGAATGGCGGGGCTGGGCTGGATACCTTAACCGGCGGAGCAGGCGCTGACAGTTTCATCTTTGCGCTCGCAGCAGGTGCCGCGAATGTGGACCGGATCGTAGATTTCACCTCAACGCGCGACAAGATTGTGTTGGAAAACGCCATATTTACCGGGCTTGGCACCAGTTTGACGGCGTCCGAGCTGCGCTTTGGCACCGCTGCGCAAGATGGCAATGACAGGCTTATCTACAATGCCGCAACCGGACGCTTGTTCTTTGATGCCGATGCCAATGGCAACGGGTCACAGCGCCTGCTCGCAGTCTTAGATATAGGCACTGTCCTCGCTGCCACCGATTTTGGGCTGATTTAGCCCACTGACCTGCGCTGCTTTCAGCGTGGGGCCGCTGCGCGACGCAAACGATCGTTGATGGCGCGGCCAAGGCCCGTGTCAGGAATGGGCGCAAAGGCGATGCAACCATCAGGGCCAGCCAGCACATCCGCCGCACGCAGCATCTGGAACAGGTTCGCCGCAGCCTCGGTCAGATCACCTTTCGCAGACAGGGTCAGCGCCACAGGCATCGCCCCAAACCCCACAAACGTTTCCCCTGCCACGGGCGCCGTCACATCCAACCGCACCCGCGCACCCGGCGCGTAATGCGACGCCATCTGCCCCGGTGCCGTGATCGCATCCCCCGCCATAGCCAGCGGCATGCCCAGCACCGCCTCAATCGCCTCTGCCGCAACGCCCCCCGGTCGCAGCAGCGTGGGCACCCCATCCAGCCCCACAATCGTCGATTCTACCCCCACCGCACAGGCCCCACCATCAATCACCGCGGCAATGCGCCCCGAAAGCCCCGAAAGCACATGTTCCGC
>JANNBG010000377.1:0-4129 GCA_031385205.1 Rhodobacterales bacterium | reverse complement strand
TCCCAGCGCGGACGGCGCGTGTCGGTCTTCAACCAAAGGAAGCGGACGCTGACGGGCATGCCACGCAGGGTATCATTGGCATAGAACGCCCCGACACCATCCTTGAACCGCCCAATGACCGGCACATCGAGTGTATGTGGGTCGTTTGAAGCCAGCCACCAGATGGCCCATGTTGCGGCGATGGGGTCATAGGACCGGATGGCGATGGCGCGGTAAGGGCCACTGGGCAACATCAGCAGGTTGTCTTCGATATTGCCGCACCCCCCCAGGACGGTTTGCATGGTAGAGGTGCCGTCAAATTCCTCCCATGCGTCGCACTGCGCCAGGCGTTCCTTCAGGCGGCGATGTTTGACGCGCCATGAGCCGATCTCAAAATCGAAGTCCTTGGTGGCATCGGTCGTGATTGGCATGGGTGGCACCCTAAGTATGTTCGCATATTGTTCTCACATGTTCATGTGACTTTCAATCCAAAATGATTGGTAATGGTGTCATGGTAGACGTGCTTGGCGATTGACGCAGGCCGCCCATGCGATACCCTGTCGTTACCCCAACCACAGGTGCCGCCATGTTCCGCCTTGCCGCCCTTGCCTGTCTGATAGCGCTGCCCGCGATGGCGGAGGAGCTGTCGGGTGCCGCGATCCGAAGTGCGATTGTGGGCAATACAGTGCAGGGCAGCATGAATGCTTCCGGCGGGTACGCGGAGTATTATGCGCCGGATGGGGCGATCAAGGCGGCGGATTATGCGGGGGTTTGGGCGATCAAGGGCAACGAGATGTGCTTTACCTATGGCGATGACCCGGCGCTGTGTGCGACCGTGAGGATGACGGGGGATCAGGTGGTCTGGGTGTTTTCGGGCGTGGAAGAGGGCACGGGGACGGTGGTGAAGGGCAATCCGAACGGGTGGTGAGGGGGTGGCTCATCCGCCCTTGCGGGCGACTTCGCTCTGGTGAGGATGTGCCTGCAGAGTCGAGGCCCCGGCCTGCGCCGGGGCGAGTGAGTGCTACCGCAACCCAATCTCAGCCAGTGCCAACGCCAGTGCCTGCGGCAACGCCTCTTCCAGCGCGCGCCCTTTGGGCAGATCACGCGGGCTGTCGGCAGGGTCCAAGTAGCGCCAGCCTTGGAAGGGGCGGCGGGGGGCGGCTTCGGTGCGGATGACGTCGGCATCCAGCACAAGCGCGCAGCGGCGGATGCCGTCATGGCCGGCGTCTTCCTCCAGCCGCAGGATGCGTTGGCGGGCGAGGACGATGCCCTTGATGACCCAGTAGAGGGAGCCGCCCGCGGTAACTTCGGATTCGCGTTTTGGCCACATGCGGGTGACGTGCACGGCGCATCCTGCAGGCCAGCGGGCACGCTGGCTGTGTTGCCAGTCGATCAGGTCTTCGACGCTCGTGGCGCCGACGCAGAGTTTGAGGATGTTGACGTGCGACATGCGCCAAACATAGCCGGTTGTGCGACAGCGGCAAGATTGACCGGGGTAGATCATACGCGTATCTTGTGTGTTCAACCCTACTTATCCACAACTTGAAGGCCCTCGCCCCATGCAGCGATTCACGACGCCCATTGCCGAACAAATCTGGGACATGAAGTATCGCCTGAAATCGGCGGATGGCGTGGCGATTGACGGGTCCGTGGAGGATACCTGGCGGCGCATCGCGCGGGCCCTGGCGGAGGTGGAAACTGACCCGGCGCATTGGGAAGCGCGGTTCTATGCGGCGTTGGAGGGGTTCAAGTTTCTGCCCGCAGGCCGGATTACGGCGGGGGCGGGCACCGGGCGTTCTGTGACGCTGTTCAACTGCTTTGTCATGGGCACGATTGCGGACAGCATGGGGGGCATCTTTGACGGGCTGAAAGAAGCGGCGCTGACGATGCAGCAGGGCGGCGGGATCGGGTATGATTTCAGCACGATCCGGCCCAAGGGGGCGGCGGTGCATGGGGTGGCGGCGGATGCATCGGGGCCATTGAGTTTCATGGATGTGTGGGATGCGATGTGCCGCACGATCATGTCGGCGGGCAGTCGCCGGGGGGCGATGATGGCGGTGATGCGCTGTGACCACCCGGATATCGAGGCGTTCATTGAAGCAAAGAAAGACCCGGCGCGGCTGCGGATGTTCAACCTGAGCGTGCTGGTGACGGATGCGTTCATGGCGGCGGTCAAGGCGGATGGTGCGTGGGATCTGGTATTCGGGGGCCGGGTGTACCAGACGCTGCAGGCGCGGGATCTGTGGGCGCGGATCATGCGGAATACGTTCGATTTCGCCGAACCGGGGGTGATTTTCATCGACCGGATCAACGCGGCGAACAACCTGAACTATGTGGAAACGATTGCGGCGACGAATCCGTGTGTGACGGCCGATAGTTGGGTGGCTACCAGCGAAGGGTCGCGGCAGGTGGCAGACCTGATCGGGGTGCCGTTTGTGGCGATGGTGGATGGGAAGACCCATGTTACGGGCGCGCAGGGGTTTTTTGCGACGGGTGTGAAGCCGGTTCTGCGGTTGGTGACGGCCTGTGGGCGGGAACTGCGGCTGACGGCGGATCATCTGGTGCGGCGGGTAGCGGAAAAGACGCGCTGGCGCATGGATGTGGAATGGGTAGCAGCGGGGGCTTTGCAGGCGGGGGACGAAGTTGTCTTGCATGACCATCGGGCAGTCGTGGTGCCCGTGGCGAAGGGTGACGCGCAGGGGTATTTACTGGGTTTGCTGATTGGTGATGGCGTGATGCGTGATGACAAGACGCTCATTTCGGTGTGGCCGATGGCGGACTGCGTGAACGGCGATGTCGCGCGCAACCCGGTGATGCGGCATGTGGAAAACCTGCTGCGTGCGTTGCCGCACCGGGGTGATTTTGCGGGCTGGCAGGTTGTGCCGGACCGGGGTGAATACCGGATTGGCACAAGGGCGCTGACGCAACTGGCGCAAACCTATGGCCTTTCGCGCGGGAACAAGACGCTGACGGATGAGATTGAAGCGGCGACGCCGGGGTTTGTGGCGGCTGTGCTGCGCGGATTGTTCGATGCGGATGGATCGGTGCAGGGCAGCCAGTCCAAGGGTGTTTCGGTGCGGCTGGCGCAAAGCGATTTGCCGCTTCTGCAGCGGGTGCAGCGCATGCTGCAACGGTTGGGGGTCAATGCCACGATCTATGCCGGACGCCGTGATGCGGGGGTGCGTCGTCTGCCGGATGGGCATGGCGGCATGGCGGATTATGACACGCTGGCGCAGCACGAACTGGTGATTGCGAATGACAATCTGGCGGTGTTTGCAGAGCGTGTCGGGTTCATGGATGCGGATAAATGCACGCGGCTGATCAATGCCTTGTCGGGCTATCGCCGCACTCTGAACCGGGAACGGTTTACGGCGGTGGTGGAGAGCATCGTGCCGGATGGCGAGGCGGCGGTGTATGATGTGCAGGTGCCGGGGGTGAATGCGTTTGATGCGAACGGCATCTACGTTCACAATTGCGGCGAGCAGCCGTTGCCGCCATATGGGGCGTGTTTGTTGGGGTCGATCAACCTGCCGACATTGGTGTCGGGGGCGTTTACGGCGGGTGCCGCCTTGGACCTGACGGCGCTCGATGCGCTGGTACGCACGGCGGTGCGGATGATGGATAATGTGGTGACAGCGTCGCGGTTTCCGTTGGAGGCGCAGCGGCAAGAGGCGCTGGCAAAGCGGCGGATCGGGCTGGGGGTGACGGGGCTGGCGGATGCGCTGCTGATGCTGGGGCTGACCTATGGGTCGGAGGCGGCGGCGGCGGTGACCGGGGGTTGGATGCGGGCGATTGCGCGGGCGGCTTATCTGGCGAGCGTTGATCTGGCGCGGGAGAAGGGGGCGTTTCCTTTGTTCGACGCCGAGAAGTTTCTGGCCTCGGGGACGATGCTGGGGATGGATCAGGATGTACGCGACTCGGTGCGGGCGCATGGGATCAGGAATGCGCTGCTGACCTCGATTGCGCCGACCGGGACGATCAGCCTGTTGGCGGGGAATGTGTCGAGCGGGATCGAGCCGGTGTTTGCCTATGGCTATACCCGCAAGGTGTTGCAGAAGGATGGGTCGCGCACCGAGGAGGAAGTGGTGGACTATGCCGTGCGGTTGTGGCGGTCGCTACATGGCGATGCGCCGCTGCCCGAGTATTTTGT
>JANNBG010000355.1:0-2359 GCA_031385205.1 Rhodobacterales bacterium | reverse complement strand
CGTTACCCGGACCGCCCGACGATTCAGATGGTGCTGCCCTACTGTTTCATCGCGGATGAGGTGGTGTACATGACGCAGGTGGGGACGTTTGCGCATTACCGCAAGGACCCGCTGCCGGGCACGATCTTTGGCGGGCGGTTTCCGATCAACGTGTGGCCACGGCCGTTGATGTGGGCGTTTGAATGGCATGAACCGGCAAAGGATATTGTGCTGAAACGGGGGGAGCCGCTGTTTTATTGCCAGTTTGAAGGCGATGGGCCGGACCGGGCGTTGCAGATGGTGGAGGCGGTGAAGACGCCGGAACTGACGGGGTATCTGGAGAAAATCAGTGGTGTGGTGAACTATGTGAACCAGACATTCGGGTTGTTCAAGGCGGCGGAAGAATTGCGGCCGGCGCGGCTGGTGACGCCAAAGGAACGCTGATGCGGTCGGTTCTGTGCATCTGGGATGTAGCGGCTGGGGCGGAAAGCGTTGTGCTGACGGTAGATCAGCGGATTGAGGCACCGAACTGGGATCCTGACGGTGAGACGTTGCTGGTGAATGGTGGGGGGCGGTTGTTCCGGGTGCCGTTGGACGCGCCTGCGCTGGTGTCGGTGGAGACGGGGTTTGCGACAAAGTGCAATAATGACCACGGGATCAGCCCGGATGGTGCGTGGATTGCCTTGTCACACCATGCGGGGCGGGGGTCGGAGATTTACATGATGCCCGCAGCGGGTGGGGTGCCAGTGCCTGTGACGTCACATGCCCCAAGCTGGTGGCATGGCTGGTCACCGGAGGGCAAGCGGCTGGCCTATGTGGCGGCACGGGGGCCGGGGCCGATTGATGTGTATACGATCGGGGTTGGGGGTGGTGAGGAAACCCGGCTGACGTTTGGCGAGGGGCATTGTGATGGGCCGGATTTTGCGGCGGATGGTGCGCGGATATTTTACAACTGTGATCGCACGGGGCATGCGCAGATTTGGGTGATGGATGCGGATGGCGGCAACCAGCGGCAGGTGTTTGCGGACGATGATGTGAACTGGTTTCCGCATCCGTCGCCGTGTGGGCGATATCTGGTGTACCTGGCGTATCCGCCGGGCACGTTGGGGCATCCGGCGGATCTGGAGGTGGCGTTGGTCCTGTGTGACGGGGATGGGTTGGGTGGTGAGCGCATCGTTGAGTTTGTGGGCGGGCAGGGGACGATCAACGTGCCAAGCTGGCGGCAAGATGGGGGGGCGTTTGCCTATGTGCGGTGTGCGGCGTAGCGCCTTGTGACCAGCGCCGGGGGTTTCACACCCCCGGACCCCCGTGAGATAGTTAAGAACAGAGGAAGGGCAGGAGGCTTGCACATGGCAAGGTGCCGCCCCATTTCTGCTGTGAGGCTGACGGGTATGGGCCATGATGGGCATGCCTGCGGCGCTATTTTGAGGGAGATACCGATGAACCTTGAGCAGTTCACGGAACGGTCGCGCGGGTTTTTAAACGCGGCGCAGACGATTGCGATGCGGGAAAGCCATCAGCGATTGGTGGGCGAGCATCTGTTGCAGGCGTTGATGGATGACGATCAGGGGTTGGCGAGCAACCTGATTAAACGGGCGGGCGGCGAGCCTGCGCGGGTGTTGGAAGCATTGGCGGTAGCCATGGGAAAGCTGCCGAAGGTGACGGGCGATGCCCAGCCGTTCATGGACCCGGGCTTGGTGCGGGTGCTGGACGAGGCAGAAAAGCTGGCCAAAAAGGCGGGCGATGCGTTTGTGCCGGTGGAACGGGTGCTGATGGCGCTGGCCATGGTGACGGGTAAGGCCAAGGACGCGTTGGTGGCGGGGGCGGTGACGGCGCAGAACCTGAACGCGGCGATCAACGATATTCGGAAGGGGCGGACGGCGGATACGGCGAATGCGGAGGCGGGCTATGATGCGTTGAAGAAATATGCGCGTGACCTGACCGAGGCGGCGCGGGAGGGCAAGATTGACCCGATCATCGGGCGGGATGAGGAAATCCGCCGCACGATGCAGGTTTTGAGCCGCAGGACGAAGAACAACCCGGTGCTGATTGGCGAGCCGGGGGTCGGCAAGACGGCGATTGCCGAGGGGCTTGCGTTGCGGATCATCGACGGGGATGTGCCGGAGAGTTTGCGCAACAAGCGGTTGATGGCCTTGGATATGGGGTCATTGATTGCGGGTTCGAAATACCGCGGGGAGTTTGAGGAGCGGCTGAAGGCGATCTTGAAAGAGATCGAGGCGGCGGCCGGTGAGGTGATCCTGTTCATCGACGAGATGCATACGCTGGTTGGGGCGGGCAAATCGGAAGGGGCGATGGATGCGGCGAATTTGATCAAGCCGGCGCTGGCGCGGGGGGAGTTGCATTGCGTGGGTGCGACGAC
>JANNBG010000308.1:0-6955 GCA_031385205.1 Rhodobacterales bacterium | reverse complement strand
GCAGATCGCCTGAATCGCCCAGGTGATGCACTGGTCCAGCAGCGGGGTGTCCGCGTCATGCGCCAACCTATCCGCCAAAACCCCCGTCGCCGCCGCCAAAGGACGCCGAAACCACGCCTTCGAGTGGCCCAGCAACCCCGTCAGCTCGGCCCGCATCTGCGCCCACTCCGCGCCATCCCGCGCTGTCAGCAGCGTCTTGCCCAACACCTCACGCGTCAGCGCCGCCCCGGTGCCTGCCTGTGCCATATCCTTGTGGAACAGCCCCGGATTGTCCTGCCAGTACGCCGCATGCGCCGGCCGCGCCAGCAGCGTCACATCCCGCCCGCCCGGCAATGCCAAGGTCACCACGCCGCGCACGTCCCGCAACGCCCGTTCCGCCACCTTCAGCATCCCCAACCGCCCCAAGGTGACGCCATCCACCGCCACGCGCGGTGGTGCCACATCAGTCATGCACATGGCGCACCCCCCCGGCCCGGGCCGCCGCCATCAGCGCCACACGGTCCAGTTTCGTGTTCAGGTTCACCGCCAGATCACCACAGCCGAACCAGAAACGCGGCACCAAGGCAGGTGGCAGAACATCCGCCATCGCCCGCGCCAACACCGCCACATCGCAGGCGCCCACCACATAGGCATTCATCCCACGCGGCACATCGCGCACCGTATGCACATCCACACAGGCCGCCTCCACCCCCGGCAGATTGCGCAGATGGTCTTCCAGCTCGTTCAGATCAATCCGCATGCCTTGAATCTTGACCTGCCGATCCCCCCGCCCCTGAAAATACCACTGCCCATTCGCCCCCATCCGCCCCTTGTCACCCGTCAGATACACACCTGCTTTCGGAAACGCCGCCGCCTGCTTCTCGGGCAGGCCCACATACCCCGGCCCCACCACAGAGCCCGCAATGACAATCTCGCCACCGTCCAGCGTCAGCCTGCAGCCCGCGCGTGGTTTGCCAATCGGCAGGGCCGCCGCATCCGCCATATGCGCCGCCGTGATCTGCACATGCGTCACCGCCACAGTGCATTCTGTCGGCCCGTAAGTGTTGATGATGCGCGCCGTGGGAAAGCGTGCTTGCAGCGCCGCAACCAATGGTTTGGTCAGCACCTCGCCACAAAACAGAAAGGTTTCCAACTCTGGCAGGTTTTCCGCCGAGAACTGCGGGTCACGCAGATAGACCTGCGCCATCGACGGCGTTGACACCCACAGCCCCACCCCATGCGCCGCATAGCGCGCAATATACCGGCGCGAGTTGATGAATTCCGCATGGTCCAGCACGCTGATCGGGATCCGCCGCAACCACGATGTCCACAATTCGAACAAGGACACGTCAAAACAATAGCGCACATTGCCCGACACCGCCTGCAATCCGGTATCGCCCAGCAAAGCCGTATCCAGCCAGCGCACAAAGCCATTCAGGTTCGCATAGCTGACCTTGATGCCCTTGGGCTGGCCCGACGTGCCCGATGAAAACATGATATAGGCCGTATCGCCCCCATCGCGTGCCACCGGCACATACGGCCCGGTCGACGCTGCCACATCCGCCACCACAATGCGCGCCACGCCCGCATCCGGCGCATCCACACCTGCCGCCAGCATCAACCCCGCCCCCGCCATCCGCGCCACATCGCGCACGCGTTGCACCGGCAAGTCCGATTCCATCGGGATCAACGGGCGCGCCGCCAGCAGACACGCCCACCATGCCACCAGATACTCCGCCTGCTTGTGCCCCCAGATCAAAACCGGGCTGCGATCCGTCGCTATCAGCCCGGCCAACGCCCCAGCCCGGCGATAAAGCGCATCAAAGGTCAGATCGCCCCCGGTATGCAGGCAGGCCGCGCCATCATTCCCCGCAAAGCGCGCAAAGATGGCCGCGCAATCCGTGTGGTCAAAGCCCGCGGTCATGCTGGTTCTTTCACACTGATATGCGCCGCCACATAATCGCAGACCGTGGCCACCGTGCGGAACTGGTCATAGGAAATCGACGCTTGGTCGATCACCAGACCCGCCACCGTTTCCTCTAACTGCATGACCAGCTCCAGCATCAGACCAGAATCCATGCCCAGATCGGATTCCAATGCAGTGTCCGGGCGCAACTGATCGACCGATTGGAAATCCAGAATCTGGCGGATCGCTTCGGTAACGGCGGTGTAATGCGGGATCATGCGAGGGCTCCTTCGGGTTGAGAGGCTACAGAATTGATCGGGTCGCGCGGACAGGCCCGCAACCGCCCGCCATCTTCGCGCGGCTCCAGCAGCACGCGCCATGTCGGCAGCCAGTGCGAGGCGTGGTTATCCGTCGGCCGCGCCAGATGCAGCCGCGCCGCGATATGCGACACTGACACCACCAACTGGTTCAACGCCAGATTTGACCCGATACAGGCCCGGTGCCCCAGCCCGAACGGAAACCAGCGTGTCAGATCGACCCGTGCCTCATCGGCAAATCGTGCAGGGTCAAAGCGCAGCGGATCAGGCCAGCTTGCCGCATCGCGGTGCACGATCCAGGGTGAAAAGATCACCGTCGTGCCCGCAGGAATGGCCAGCCCCGCCATATCCACTGCTTCCACAGCTTTGCGTTCGATGAACGGCAGCACCGGTGTCAGGCGCAACGCCTCGCGCACTGCCGCCAAGGCCAGCGGGCGCTCCGTCAACAGCGCCTCATCATCCGGCGCAAATCGCCCGGCCTCAGCCGCAACCGCATCCGCCACATCGCCATGCTGCGCGATGCGCGACAGCACCCAGAACATCGCCAGCGAGTTGTTATGCACCGCCGCCGCCAGTGCCCCCACCAACACCGGCTGCAGTTTTGCAATCAACCCTGCATCCGGCACCTGCCCCGGCCTGTGACCTTCCTGTGCCAACAGCACCGCCACCATCGTGTCATCACCCGGTTGGCACTGGCAGACCGCCTCGATCACCACATCCCGCAGCGTCGCCCGCAGCCGCAACAACAACGCGTCATTCTGCAATTGCGCGCGTGACACCCCGTCTGCCTGCCGCACCAGGTGAAACATGCAGTGCCGCAGGCCATTCACCAGATCCAGCACAAAGCCATCCGTAAACCCCACACCCAGCACCGGCTGGCATACCGCATGCGCCGACCATGTGCCGCACAGCGACCACAGGCTTTGTGCGCCCGCAGCCAATCCATCGCCCAGCGTCGCCGCCGCCTCGGTCAACGCCACCGCATAGCTGCGCTTTTTGTACCGCATCAACGGCGCCACAATCGCCCGCATCGCCTCCCATTCCGCCCCTTCGCGCGCTGTTGTCAGATTGTTGTCCAAAATCAGCCGCGCCAGCGATGCAGGTGCCGGGTGGTCGTCCACATCCTTCACCAGCCGCCGCGAATTGCGCCGCCACGCATCGCCGTATTCCGCACGCCCCAGCAGTACCTTCGCGCTGCCATCCGGCTGGGCCAGCCGTAAGTCCGGCCCATGCAGACGCACCGCCTTTTGCACCGCACTCAGAAACCCAATACTGCGCGCCTGTGGCGTGGTCAGGTCCACCAAAGGCAGACTGGTAAGGGGGCGCATCCCGTCTGAAACCACATGGTCTTTCATGGCATGCCCCTACATCAGGTCTTGCAACAGGGCCGCGCGGTCAATCTTGCCATTCGCGTTGCGCGCAAAAGAGGATCGCACCTCAATCCGTTGCGGCACCGCAACCGGGTCCAGCCGCGTGGCACACCACGCCTTCAACTCTGCCAGATCCACCCCCTGCCCCGGTTTCAGCGTCACAATTGCACAGACCACATGCCCCTGCACCGCATCAGGCCGCCCATAGGCCACCGCTTCGCTGACCGCAGGATAGGTCAGCAGCGCATCCTCCACCTCTTTTGGCGCCACCTTTTCGCCCCGGATTTTCAGCACATCATCCGACCGCGCCAAAAAATACAGGAACCCCTCGCTGTCCAACCGGCACAAATCGCCCGTGTGCAGCACGAATTCCCCCGCAAACCGCCCCGGTCGCAACCGCTGCGCCGTCTTTTCCGCGTTGTTCCAATAGCCTTTCATCACTGTCGCCCCCCGGATTACCAGCTCGCCCGTTGCATCCCGCACATGGCGGCTGCCGTCGGCCTGTTCGATCCACAGTTCCGTATTGGGGATGGCGATGCCCACACTCCCCTTGCGCCGTGCCAACTGATCCGGCGGCAAATAGGTGCAGCGGTGGCATTCCGTCAGCCCGTACATCGAAAACACCGTGGCCTTCGGAAACATCTCGATCAGGCGGTCAATCGTGCCCGGATGCAGCGCCGCCGCCGTACTGCTGACCAGCCGCACGCCCGACAGATCAAATCTGTCCGCCAGCGGTGACATCAAAGGCACCATCGTCGGCACAATCGGAAACACCGTGGCCCGCGATTTGACCAATCGGTCCAGCGCAAACAGCGCGTTGCCAAAACTCCGCTCGATCATCACCTCGGCCCCGATCAGCGCCGCCATCGTCATCTGGTGCATGCCATAATCAAAGGTCAGAGGGATCGTCACAAAGATCAGATCATCCGCGCGGTACCCCAGATAGCTGCACACTGACCGCGCCGCCGTGACCAGATTCTGATGGCTCAACATCACCCCCTTGGGGCTGCCGGTCGACCCCGACGTATAGATCATGCAGGCCAGATCCTGATCGATCACCAACCCCGCGCAGGGTGGCGGTGCAATGGCGGCCCCCGCTTCTGCCGCGCCAAACTGATCGGGTGTCAGAATGGCGGGTAGCAGATCAAATGGCAGCGCCAGCACCACCGTATCCGCCAATGCCGCGTCCGCAATCACCGCCGCCGGGCTGCAATCCGCGATGATCCAGCCCAGTTTTTCCACCGGCGTTTCCGCACTTAAGGGTGTGACCACGGCCCCCGCATAGACGGCCCCCCAATAGGCAAAGGCAAAATCCGCCGTATTGCCCATCACCAGCACCACACGGTCGCCCTTGCGCACCCCGTTTTCCGCCAGCAACAGCGCCACCCGCACCGCCATGCCATGCAGGCCCGCAAAATTCAGCTTGCGCGTGCGGTCGCGCAAGGCAGGCCGATCCGGCCATGTCAGGGCCGCATGGTGCAAGTGCTGATACAGAAACAGGTGGGTCGGCATCATGGCCTGGGCTCCTTTGTCAGGATGATGGCAGCATAAGATCCTGTCATGCCTGCCGCAAAAGACAGGATATGCACCGGGTCCGGCTGGGGCGCGGCATCGCGCGCCCATGTCTCAAGGTTGATGAACAGATCACCGCAAAAGCAGTGCCCGATCTGCGCCAGGTTCTGCTTGACCACCCGCCCTTCCGGAATGCCCAGACGGTCCGCGATGCGGTTAAACGTAAACGGGCTCAGATGCGTTGGCAGGATCGTGTCGATTTGCGCAGGCTGCAGCCCCGCCCGGTCCAGCGCCGTTTTTACAGCCGCCTGCATTGTCGGCAGAAAATCCCGGTCATATCGCGCCAATGTCTCGTTATCCGCCCGCGCCAAGGGTGCGCTGACCCCATCAAACGCCCCCCCGACAGTGGCCGTCACCCGCGCCACCACAGGGCCCTCGCCCGCAGCTGTCAGCCAGACCGCCGATGTCGTCTCGCCAAAAATGCCGTTGTTATCGGCATAATCCAGCAGCTCAAAGAAGCACTTCTCGCCCGTCAGCAGCACGATGTTGCGCGCCGCACCCGCCGGATACCGCACCAACAGATGCAGCAGCAGCAGCGCCGATGCACAAGACCCGTGCGTCACCGACATCACCTCCGCCGCACTGCCAAAAACATCCCGCCCGATGCGCCGCAGTACCGCATCCTCAAACGCCAATGTCGTGTTCAGTGCATGGCAATACACAATCAGATCAACCTGCCCCTGCAAGCACGCATGCCGCATGGCCAGCTTTGTCGCACTCGCCCGCAGGCCATCTTCCAACCGCTGATCCGGGTGCAGGGATGTCGATTTCAGCCCGAACAGGCGGTCGAAAATGCGATGCGTCCGCGGCCCCCAGCCATAGGCATCGCGCAACGCCTCTAGCCCCGGAAAGACTGCCGTGTCCAGCGAATGGGCGATGTCACGCACCAGCATGCGCCACCCCCATCACCTTGCAGCCCGCCAGAAACCCGCCCTGCCCCACCGACAGCAGGTCACCCTCTTTGCCATCCGCCACTAACTTTGGCAGCATCAGGAATGCATCCGCCGTATAGCAATGCCCCACGTCCGGCAGCAAATCCAGCCGGATGCGGTCGCGGTCAAACCCCGTATCCTTGCAGAACTTCGCCCAACTCAGCCGGTTCACATTATGCCCCAGCAGCGGCGGCCCATCTGCCGCCATGCCCGTGCCAAGCCCCTGCAGGATTTCGCCCACAAACCCGCTATGCCCCGCGTTAAACGCCTGCACCTCGTCTGCTGTGCCAAAACGCCCGCTGTGATGTACCGCCCGCGTCGCCAGAAACGGCACCGACAGGCGCACACCACCCGGTTGCGCATCCACCAGCAGCGCCACATAGCCATCGCCAATCGCCGTGCAGCCCGGCGCATAGCGTTCGCCCGCCGCAAGCCCGTTCATGCCATCGCCCGCCAGGATCAGCACACAGCGCGCCGTGCCTGCTGCCAACAGCAGCCTTGCCCCCTCCAGCGCCCAGAACAGCGTCGAACAGTTCTGCTGGTCCATCTCGTAGGCGCGTTCCACCCCCACCAGCAGCGCCCTGACATGCCCCAGAACCACCCCATCCGCCCCCGGCTGCACCGGATTGCCATGCACATAAATCACTGTGTCCGGCACAGCCCCGCCCACAACCCGCGCAATCAGCGCCCCAAAGATGTCTTGCACCGTCTGGTCCACAGGCGTCACCGCCACCGTATCAATCCCAAAGAGCCGCCCGAACGCCTTGGCCTCTGACACCGTGCCACCCGCCGCCAAAACGCAATCCACAACTGACCGGCGTGCCTCCGGGATATGTGTGGCCATCGCCGCCAGCCTCATGGCTGCACCCCCGCAAAGCC
>JANNBG010000105.1:0-6246 GCA_031385205.1 Rhodobacterales bacterium | reverse complement strand
TTGCCCGACATGGTAAAGGCTTCGCGGTCCCAGTCGCAGGTGGCACCAAGCCGTTGAAGCTGGTTGATGATGGTGCCGCCGGAGGTTTCCTTCCACTCCCACACCTTTTCCAGAAATGCCTCACGCCCGAGACCGCGCCGGGTTTGCTGTGACTTGGCCAGTTCCCGCTCCACCACCATCTGCGTGGCAATGCCCGCGTGGTCGGTGCCGACCTGCCAAAGGGTGTCAAAGCCACGCATGCGGTGCCAGCGGATCAGGATGTCCTGCAAGGTATTGTTGAAGGCGTGGCCGATGTGCAGGGAACCCGTGACGTTGGGCGGCGGGATCATGATGCTGTAGGTTTCCGCGCCGGGTTTGGCGTTGGCGCCTGCGGCACCGACTTTACCGTCAATCCATTGCTTGGAAATGCGGGCCTCGGCCTCAGTAGGGGAGAAGGTCTTTTCCATCGGCATCGCGCACATCCTGCAAGGGTTGGCGGTGTTTAGCGCGCGATGCGGATAAGGAAAAGCGGATTAGCCAAGCCATGGCAGGAAGGGCTGGCCCTGGAACGCTTGCACCATCGTCAGGATGACAAGCAGCGTATAGGCAAGCGCCGTGGCCCCGACGATGCCGCGTGCGGTGACGGTGGAGAACAGGCGCGTGGCGATAAGGCCCGCCAGCGGGATGACGTGCAGGGCATGGGTGGCAAAGAAGTGGGCAACGCGCAGATCGCCGATTTCGCGGGACCAGCCAAGGATCGGCAGGCTCGCGTTTGTCAGGGGAGTGCCTATGTGGTGGCCGGGCATGGAGGACATGGTGCCCGCAGCGATCACCGTCAGGATGAAGGTGAGGATCAGGCCAAGGGCGATGGACAGGTGCAGGGCAGGGGCCAGCCCGGTGTTGGGGTTGCGCCAGATGGCCACGCCCATGGCAAGGCTGGGGGAGGTGAGGATGACGGCAAAGACGCCCATAAGGCCGTAGAGGGTGCCCATGACGATGTCATCGACGTTGAAATGGGATGCGGTGGCGTAACTGGCGGCCCCGCCAACCCAGACAAGTTCGGCAAGGATGCAAAAGCAGACAACGCCCGCGTAGATGCGCCAGCGGCGCGATTGCATGCCATTTGGCAGAAAGCGGGCAAAGAAGGCGAGCGTGATGATGTAGGTGCCCAGTGCCAGATGGAATTGCAGGGGTTTCTGCCAGACCGGGGCACCCGCGAAGATGCGGGTGTCGATCAGGGCGGCGGCCAGGAGGGGCAGGGTGGTCAGCGCGATGAACAGGGCAAGGCCGGCGAAGACGGGGGCATCCTGCCAGATGCGGCTGAGCGTGAGGGACATGGTGAGGGCGGTCATGTGGTTGCTCCATTGGCGTTGGCGCGCATCTGGAAAGCCCAATGCATCGCGTGATAGGTGAGGAATCCGGCAGGGCCGAACAGGAAGATCAGGATCAGGTGCGGCAGGACGAGTAGGTGCGGGATGCCCGCGCTGCGCGCTTGGCGCACGGCCCACGCGCCGACAAAGAGGTCGAAGGCGAGGTAATGGACCCAACCGGCAAGGGCGATGTAGGGGTCGGTGAACAGGGCCATGACATCGGGCAGGCTGCTGTAACCGCCGGTGGCACCGGACCAATAAGCGAGGATCAGGGCGGAATAGGCGACAGACATCAGCATGGGGATGATGAGGGCGGCGATGATATCGGTGATGCGCGGGGCAAAGGGCGCGAAAGCCAGCGCCACCCAGCCCAGCATGGCGATGGGGTTGGCGATTTGGAACAGGGTTTCGGGGGTCATATGGCATCCTATCTTGGCAGTGTCAGGATAAGGTGCCTTGGTGTCTAGCCACTGTCAAGATATTATTTTGACAGCGGTAAGATGGTGGGATATGTCAGGGGACATGGATGACAAACCTTATCACCACGGCGATTTGCGCACGGCCCTGTTGGCGGCGGCAGAGGCCGAGATTGCGGAACATGGGATCGAGGCGTTTTCGTTGCGCCAAGTGGCGCGCCGCGCGGGGGTCAGCCACGCGGCCCCGGCGCATCACTTTGGCGATGCGAATGGGTTGCTGACGGCGCTGGCGGCTGAAGGGTTCCGGCAGTTTCGCGCGATGCAGGCAGTGCGTGAGGTGGGTGCCACCACGCCCCGTGCCCGGCAGATTGCGGCGGGGCTGGGCTATGTGGATTTCGCGCTGGCGCGCCCGGCACTGTTCCGGCTGATGCATTCGTCAGACCGCCCTTGTTATGATACCGCCGATCTGGCCTTGGTGGCACGGGAGGCGTACCTGCATCTTGCGGAAGGCGTTGCTGCGATAAGCCCAATGGCGTCAGATATGGATGTGGCGACCACCTGGGCGCTGGCCCATGGTTTGGCGGATCTGATGGTTGCAGGACGTTTGCCGGGGCTGTTCCACCTGCCGCAGGAGGCCCGCGACGCTGCCATCGCGGCTATTCTCGACCGTGCTTTGCCAGCCTCGCCACCGTCCCGGGTCTGACCCGCAACGGTGGTATCGCCTCACAACGCCCGGTCGATCCGTGTGCTGAGGTGGATCAGGCTTTCTGAGGACCGTACGCCTGTGAGGCCGCCGATCTGGTCCAGCACTTCGTCCAATGCGCGGGTGTTGGGGGCTGCGATCTGCATCAGCAAATCGAACCGGCCTGATGTGGTGAACACGCGTTCCACCTCTGGGATCGACTTCAGCCTTATCAGGATGCCCGCCTGTGCGCGGGGTTCTATCGTCACCAAGACGCTCGCCCGCAAGCGCCCCTCTTTTGCCGCCTCGCCCAGTTTCAGGGTATAGCCTGCGATCATGCCGGTCGTCTCCAGCCGCTCCAGCCGCGCCTGAATGGTAGAGCGTGCCACGCGCGTCTTGCGCGCCAGCGTCGCGACGGAGGTTCTTGCATCCGCCCCCAGCAGGCCAATTATGTTGCGATCCAGTTCATCCATCATTCTGCCTGCCATACACTACATTCTGCCGATGATAACACACATTTCTACACTTTTGCTCGGTGAAAATGTCACGCATATGCAGCATCCTAAGTTGCAGGAAAAGGGCGGCTCATACGCACCTGGCCTGGTTTTGAAAAACCACGCAAGGTGTTCTGGCCAAATGGCAAAGGACTTGCGTCTTGTTGGCAAAAAGGGACACGCTGATGGGACTGTCAAAGACAATCTGGACGACGCCGACCGAATACCTGCGCACGATTCAACCCGAAAACCCCGTGCTGTTTTTCGCGCCGCAAGCCCTGCAGGCGATGGCGAAGCGGTTCATGGATGGCTTTCCCGGCATGGTCACCTATGCGGTGAAATCCAATCCGGGTGAGGAAGTGGTGGAAAACCTGGCGGCGGCTGGTCTGCGCGGGTTCGATGTGGCCTCACCGTTTGAAATCGCGCTGATCCGGCGTTTGGTGCCCGATGCGGCGCTGCATTACAACAACCCGGTGCGCGCAAAGCACGAGATTGCCTTTGCGGTGGCGCATGGCGTGGACAGCTATTCGGTCGATTCGGCGTCCGAGCTGGAAAAGCTGATCGCGATGGTGCCGCAGGGGCGCGAGATTGCGGTGCGCTTCAAGCTGCCGGTATCGGGTGCGGCCTATAACTTTGGTGCCAAGTTTGGCGCGACGGTGGAACTGGCGGTAACCTTGTTGCAGCGTGTGGCCGAGGCGGGCTTTGTGCCGTCGATCTGCTTTCATCCGGGCACGCAATGCACGGACCCTGCGGCATGGGATGCCTATATCCGGGCTGCGGCACAGATTACGCGCGATGCGGGTGTGCCGATTGGCCGCCTGAACGTGGGTGGCGGGTTCCCGTCGCACCGCGTGACGGATATCCTGCCAGAGTTGGAGGCGATCTTTGCGCTGATCGACCGGGTGGCGACGGAGGCCTTTGGTGACGCGCGGCCCATGCTGATCTGCGAGCCGGGGCGTGCGATGTGCGGCGATGCGTTTGTGCTGGCGAACCGGGTCAAGGCGGTACGCGACGATGCGCATGTCTTTCTGAACGACGGGGTTTATGGCGCGCTGACGGAACTGCCGCTGATCGGGTTGGTTGACCGCACGACGGTGATGACGGCGGCAGGCGTGGTGCGCACAGCGCCTGTTGAAGGGCGGATCGTGTTTGGCCCGACCTGCGATTCGGTGGACCGTCTGCCGGGTGACGTGATGTTGGCGGGCGATATTGCGGAAGGGGATTATGTGATCTTTCACGGAATGGGGGCCTATTCCACCGTAACGAACACGCGGTTCAACGGCTTTGGCGAGTTGCAACTGGCGACGGTGCTGGGGACCAAGCTGTAAGGCTTTGCTTATGCCACGGTGATCTTTAAAAGGGGCCCCGCGAGAGTTGCACTCTCGTGGGGCCCCTTTGTCATGGAGAGTTTCTGATGCGTGAAGTGACGGTTGCTGCGACGCAGTTTGCCTGTTCCTGGGATTTGCCGGGCAATGCGGACCGGGCCGAGGCCTTGGTGCGCAAGGCGGCGGCCGAGGGCGCGCAGGTGGTGCTGGTGCAGGAATTGTTCGCGGCCCCCTATTTCTGCATCGAACAGCACGCGCAGTATTTCGACATGGCGCTGCCGTTTGACGGCCACCCGCTGATCGCGCGCTTTGCAGCGCTGGCGCGCGAATTGGGCGTGGTGCTGCCGGTGTCATTCTTTGAACGCGCAGGCCAAGTGTTTTTCAATACCATTGCGATGGTCGATGCGGATGGGCGCATTCTGGGGCGGTACCGCAAGACGCATATCCCGCAGGGGCCGGGGTATGAGGAGAAGTTCTACTTCTCACCCGGTGATACAGGGTTTCGCGTCTGGGATACGGCTTACGGGCGCATTGGGGTGGGCATTTGCTGGGACCAGTGGTTTCCGGAATGCGCGCGGGCCATGGCGCTGCTGGGGGCGGAGATGCTGCTCTATCCCACGGCCATCGGATCAGAGCCGCCTGCGCCGGACTATGATAGCGCGCCCCATTGGGACATGGTGATGCGGGGCCACGCAGCAGCGAATATCATGCCGGTGATCGCATCGAACCGGATTGGCCGCGAGGTGGCCCCGGATGGGCGGGATGTGACGTTTTATGGCAGCAGCTTCATTGCCGATCACACAGGCGCGCTGATGGCCAAGGCATCGCGCGATGGGCAAGAGGTGCTGGTGGCGACGTTTGATCTGGATGCTGTGGCCGTCTTGCGCGGCTCTTGGGGGCTCTTCCGCGACCGGCGACCGGAGGTTTACACGGTGCTGCAGGGTTTGGACGGGCAGTCCTGACTGAAGCCGCGTAAAGATGCGTATTTGTGCAAACAGAAAACCCGCATCAGGCTTTCTGTCTGTCTCAATACGCATCTTTGCAACATCTTACCGATGCCGCACATCGGTGTAATCGCGCTTTTGCGGGCCGACATACAATTGGCGCGGGCGGCCGATCTTTTGCGTGGGATCGGCAATCATTTCCTTCCATTGCGAAATCCAGCCCACCGTGCGCGACAGCGCAAAGATCGGGGTGAACATGGCGGTGGGGAAGCCCATCGCATCCAGAATGATGCCGGAATAGAAATCGACGTTGGGATAGAGCTTTTTGGAGATGAAGTAATCGTCCTGCAGGGCGATGCGTTCGAGCTCCTTGGCCACTTGCAGGGTGGGGTTGTTGTGGATGCCCATCAGGTCCAGCACCTCATCGGCGCTTTCTTTCATCACCTTGGCGCGCGGGTCGAAGTTCTTGTACACGCGGTGGCCAAAGCCCATCAGTTTGACGCCGGAGGTTTTATCCTTGGCCTTGGCGATGAATTCGGGGATGCGGTCGACAGTGCCGATGTCGCGCAGCTGTTCCAGCGCCGCCTGATTGGCCCCGCCATGCGCGGGCCCCCAGAGGCAGGCAATGCCGGCGGCGATACAGGCGAAAGGGTTGGCCCCGGAGGATCCTGCAAGGCGCACCGTGCTGGTGGAGGCGTTTTGTTCATGGTCAGCATGCAACATCATGATGCGGTCCATGGCGCGGGCCAGCACGGGGTTCGGCTCATAGTCTTCCGCGGGCACGGAAAAACACATGTGCAGAAAGTTGGCGGCGTAATCGAGCTTGTTCTTGGGGTAAACAAAGGGTTGCCCGATGGAGTATTTATAGGCCATGGCGGCGATGGTGGGCAGTTTCGCAATCATGCGAATGGCCGCCACTTCGCGTTGCCAGGGGTCAGTGATATCAGTACTGTCATGGTAAAACGCGGCCATGGCCCCCACCACGCCGACCATGGTGGCCATGGGATGCGCATCGCGGCGGAAACCACGGAAGAAA
>JANNBG010000275.1:0-4293 GCA_031385205.1 Rhodobacterales bacterium | reverse complement strand
CGCTTTGGCAGCGTTACAAAAGGCACTGGCGGAAACGCGGGTGGCTGGGATCGCCACCAACATTGATTACCTGCGCGCCATTGCGGCCTCAGACATGCTGGCCTCAGGTCAGGTGTCCACCACCGCCCTGCGCCATTTTGCCTTTGCGCCGCAGGGGGTGGAGGTGCTGTCCCCCGGCCCCCAAACCACAGTGCAGGAATTGCCCGGGCGGCTCGGTCTGTGGCATGTCGGCGTGCCGCCGTCAGGGCCGATGGATGCGCGGTCGCATCGCAATGCGAACCGGCTGGTCGGCAATCCGCCCGATACGGCGGCGCTGGAAATGACCGTTTCGGGGCCAACCCTGCGGTTTCTGGCCCCGGCCCGCGTGGCCATCGCCGGGGCAGCAATGCGGCTGGTGCTGGATGGGGTCGCGGTGCCGGGGCCGCTGGTCGATGTGCCGGGCGGCGGCGTGCTGACTATCGGGGCGATCACCGGGCCGGGGCAACGCGCCACTTTGGCGATTGCGGGCGGGATTGCGGCACCCGAAATGCTGGGCTCCCGCGCCTGTTTTGTCTTGGGTCAGTTCGGTGGGCATGGCACGGGGCCGCTGAAAACCGGCGATCTGGTGATGTTTGCCGGGGGTGACGTCGGCCCTGTAGAACAGCCAGACCCCGCAACGCTGACCCATGACTGGGAACTGCGCGTCCTCTATGGCCCTCACGGCGCGCCCGATTTTTTTCAACCCCACGACATCACCCAATTGTTTTCCACCGCCTACGAGGTGCATTTCAACTCGGCCCGCACCGGCGTCCGGCTGATCGGGCCTGCACCGCAATGGGCGCGTAGGGATGGGGGTGAGGCGGGCTTGCATCCGTCCAACCTGCACGACAATGCCTATGCCATAGGGTCCATCGACTTTACCGGCGATATGCCGATCATCCTTGGGCCTGATGGGCCCAGTCTGGGCGGCTTTGTCTGCCCCGCCGTGGTGGCCGGTGATGACCTGTGGAAGCTGGGCCAATTACGCCCCGGTGACAAAGTGCGGTTCCGCCCGGTTGTGCCAAAGGCTGACCCTGTGGCCGGGCCTGCGGTCCATGGCGCAGGCTCCCCCATCCTGTGGCAAGACCCTGACGCCGCCGTTCCCGTCACCTACCGCAGGCAGGGCGATGCCAATCTGCTGGTCGAATACGGGGCAATGACGCTGAATATCGCACTGCGGCTGCGGGTGCATATCCTGATGCAAGCGGTGCAGGCGCAAGGATTGCCCGTCATCGACCTCACCCCCGGCATCCGGTCCTTGCAGCTCCATTATGATCCCACGCGCATCAGCCGGGCCAACCTGATTTCCGCCTTGATGGAAATCGAGGCCGCCTTGCCTGATGCCGCCTCTGTCACCGTGCCCAGCCGCATCGTGCATCTGCCCCTGTCATGGAACGACCCGCAGGCCGCCCTTGCCATGCAGAAGTATCAGGAACTGGTCCGCCCGAACGCACCATGGTGCCCGTCCAACATCGACTTCATCCGCCGCATCAATGGCCTGCCGGATGAGGATGAGGTCCGCCGCATCATCTTTGACGCACATTATCTGGTCATGGGCCTCGGCGATGTCTACCTCGGCGCCCCCGTGGCCACCCCCATCGATCCCCGTCACCGATTGGTTACCACCAAGTATAACCCGGCCCGAACATGGACCCCCGAGAATGCCGTTGGCATCGGCGGGGCCTATATGTGCATCTACGGGATGGAGGGGCCGGGCGGGTATCAGCTGTGTGGCCGCACCATTCAGGTCTGGAATAGCTGGCGCAAAGTGGGCCCCTTTGCTGCCGCCCCATGGCTGCTGCGGTTTTTTGACCAGATCAGGTTCTATCCCGTTGATCCGGCTGAACTGGCCGAGGCACGCGCGGCGTTTCCGCATGGCGCATACCCTGTGCGGATCGAGGAGGGCACCTTCAACTGCGCCGCTGAAAAGCAGCGACTGGTGGGTCACAACGCCCAGATCACCACATTCAAGGCCACCCAACAGGCAGCGTTCGACGCGGAACGTGCGCGCTGGCAGGCGGAGGGGCTCGATACCTTTATCACCGACGACGGCCCACCCGCCGACGAAACGGCCGTGCCTGTGGGGCTGACCGGGGTGGAAAGCCCGGTACCCGGAAACCTGTGGAAATATCTTGTCGGTCCGGGGGATCAGGTATCGGCTGGGGCCACGATTGCCATCGTGGAATCGATGAAGATGGAAATCGCCGTGCTTGCGCCTGCCACGGGACGCATGGTCGAAATGCGTGTGACGCCGGGGCGCACCCTGCGCGCGGGCGATATTCTTGCCGTGATGGAGGCCGACTGATGTTGCCAGATATGCTCACCCTGCCCGCCCTCCACGCCGCCTATGCCGCCGGGCTGACCCCGCTTGATGTCGTGGAACAGGTCATCATCCGCCGGAGCGAACTCGCCGATCGCGCGGTGTTCATTACCGAAACCCCGGACGACGCATTGCGTGCGGCGGCGCGCGCCGTGATGGCAGGCCCACGCGACCTGCCGCTCTGGGGTATCCCCTGTGCGGTCAAGGACAATATCGACGTGGCCGGACTGCCCACCACGGCGGGCTGCCCGGCCTATGCCTATGACCCCGATACCGATGCAACAGTCATCACCCGGTTGCGCGCAGCGGGGGCCATGGTGATCGGCAAGACCAACCTTGACCAGTTCGCCACCGGCTTGAACGGCACTCGCTCGCCGCATGGCGCCCCCCGGTCGGTGTTCAACCCGGACTATGTGTCGGGCGGGTCATCCTCCGGGTCAGCGGTTGCCGTGGCATCGGGCCTGTGCAGCTTTGCGCTTGGCACCGATACGGCGGGTTCAGGCCGGGTGCCTGCGGCGTTCAACAATCTGGTGGGGGTGAAACCCACACCGGGGCTGGTGCCCAACACCGGCGTCGTGCCCGCCTGCCGGTCGGTCGATGTCGTGACGGTATTTGCGGGATCGGTTGAGGATGCGGTGGTGGTGCGGCAAGTGATGGATGGGCTGGACCGCGCCGATCCGTTTTCGCGGGTCGCTGTGCCCGTCAGCCTGCCGCCCCGCCCCCGCATCGGCGTGCTGACCGGGGCGGAGCGGGAGTTCTATGGCAATGCCGAGGTTGCCGCCCTCTATGATGCAGCCCTTATCCGCGCCGAAACCCTTGGCGCCGTGCTGGTGCCCTTTGACGACGCGCCCTTTCGCGAAGTGGCGGCCCTTTTGTATGACGGCCCCTGGGTGGCCGAACGGCTGGCGGCGGTGGAGGGATTTCTGGCCACCAACCCGGATGATTTCGACCCCGTGGTGCGCAAGATCATCGAAGGGGCAAGGCCCAAGACAGCGGTCGATGCGTTCCGGGGCCTCTACCGCTTGGAAGAACTGCGCCATGTGATTGCGCCCGTGTGGGATGCGGTGGATATGCTGCTGCTGCCCACATCGCCCACCACCTACCGCATCGATGACATGCTGGCCGACCCCATCACAAAGAACAGCCATTTCGGGCGTTACACCAACTTTGCCAACCTGTTGGGCTATGCGGCCATCGCCGTGCCTGCCGGGTTCGGGCCATCGGGCCTGCCCGCCGGGGTCACGCTGGTGGGCCCCGCGTTCAGCGACGACGCCCTCGCCCCCTTTGCCGCCGCCATGCACCACGCCGCGGGTTGCGGCATGGGGCGTGACCGGGGGGCTTTGGTCCCCACCCCAGCCGCACCCGATATCCCCACCGGCATGATCCCGATTGTCGTGGTCGGCGCGCATCTGACCGGCATGCCGCTGAACCACGAATTGACCGGGCGCAGTGGCATCTTGCTGGGCGCGGCTGTCACCGCCCCCGGCTATCGCCTTTATGCCCTTGCAGGCACCGTGCCACCCAAACCCGGCATGGTCTTTGATCCCGGCTTTGACGGCCCCGGCATCGCGGTCGAGGTCTGGGCCCTGCCCCCCGCCGCCTTTGGCAGCTTTGCCGCGCGTATCCCGGCGCCTTTGGGCCTTGGCAAGGTCACGCTGGCCGATGGGCGCATCGTCTCCGGGTTCCTCTGCGAAACCCACGCCATCATGGGGGCCACAGAGATTACCCCCTTGGGCGGCTGGCGCGCCTATCACGCGGCAGGCACAATGTGACCCGGTCAGAACAGCTTTGGCCCATTCAGCGGCAGACACGCCGCGTCGCGCGGCCGCTGTGCGGGACGAAGCGGTCTTTGAACCGGGTCGAACACAAGGCGGCGTCTGACCGCCGGGTGGGCGCTGCAACACTGGTTCGAGGCACTTTATGGCTCAACAACTCCCACCGGGGTTCTCGGCGGT
>JANNBG010000270.1:0-2420 GCA_031385205.1 Rhodobacterales bacterium | reverse complement strand
CCCAGATGCGGCCCTGAACCCGCGAAATCAGCCGCCAGAATCTCGCTTCGCGCATGACGCAGCGTTCAGGCTGCCACCTCGGCGAAGCCGAAAGCCTTGATCAGAAGTTCCCAGGCATTATCTGATCGCTAAACATCCAACTCCTCCACAAACCGCGCATTTTCCTGAATATACTGGAACCGCAACTCCGGCCTCTTGCCCATCAGCCTTTCAACCAAATCGCCTGTCTCCCCCGGTGCGTCCTCGTCTATCGTCACGCGGATCAGTTTGCGCGTCAAAGGGTTCATCGTGGTGTCCTTCAAATCCTTGGCGTCCATTTCGCCCAAGCCTTTGAACCGCTGCACATCAATCTTGCCCTTGCCGCCGATGGACCCTTTCAAAAGCCACGCCTCTTTCTCCACATCATCCGCCACATAAATGCGGTGCGCGCCTTGCGTGAGCCGATAAAGCGGCGGACATGCCAGATACAAATGCCCCTTGTCGATCAGCGGGCGCATTTGGGTGAAAAAGAACGTCATCAGCAGACTGGCGATATGCGCGCCGTCCACATCGGCATCCGTCATGATGATGATTTTATCATAGCGCAGGTCATCGACGCGGAAACGGGTACCCATGGACACGCCCATCGCCTCGCACAGATCGCGCAATTCGGCGTTGTCGTTCAGTTTGGCCGATGCCGCGCCCAGCACGTTCAGGATTTTACCCTTCAACGGCAGCAGCGCCTGCAATTCGCGGCTGCGGGCGGCTTTTGCGGAGCCGCCAGCCGAATCCCCCTCCACGATGAACAGTTCGGTATTTTCGCGGTTGGTGGCGGAACAGTCGGTCAGCTTGCCGGGCAGGCGCAGGCGTTTGGTGGCAGTCTTGCGCTGCGTTTCCTTTTCCTGACGGCGGCGCAGGCGTTCCTCGGACCGCAGCACCAGAAAATCAAGGATGGCCCCTGCGGATTTAGGGTCAGCGGCGAGCCAGGTATCGAAATGGTCACGCACGGCACCTTCGACGTATTTGGCGGCTTCCTCGGTGGCCAGCCGGTCTTTGGTCTGGCCCACGAATTGGGGTTCACGAATAAACACCGATATTAACGCGCAGCCGCCTGACAGCATGTCATCCTTGGTGATCTGGTCAGCCTTGCGGTTCTTGACGCGTTCGCCATAGGCACGGATGCCTTTCAGAATGGCGGCCCAAAAGCCCGCTTCATGCGTGCCGCCTTCGGGCGTGGGAACGGTGTTGCAATAGCTGTGCAGGAAACCATCGCGGGTGGGCGACCAGTTGATGGCCCATTCGCAAGATCCGGGGATGCCGTATTTTTCGGTAAAGCTGACCTTCCCGGCAAAGGGGCGTTCGGCGTAGGTGGTTGTTTTCTCAAGCTGATCTTTCAGGTAATCGGCGAGGCCACCGGGAAAGTGGAACACCGCTTCTTGCGGCGTCTCACCATCGTTCAGCGCGCATTTCCAGCGAATCTCCACACCGGAAAACAAATAGGCCTTGGAGCGGGCCATCTTCATCAGGCGGCCGGGTTTGAACTGTTGCGAGCCGAAAATCTGCGGATCGGGGTGGAAGGTGACGGTGGTGCCACGGCGGTTTGGGGCGGGGCCGACAAGGCGGATTTTGCCTTGGGGAACGCCGCGCGAAAAGGATTGGGTGTAAAGCTCGCGGTTGCGGGCGACTTCGACCTTCATCAAATCCGACAGGGCATTTACGACAGAGGAGCCGACCCCGTTGAGGCCGCCAGAGGTTTGATAGGCCTTGCCGTTGAACTTGCCACCGGAATGCAAGGTGCAGAGGATGACTTCGAGTGCGGATTTATCGGGGAACTTTGGGTGGGGGTCGACAGGGATGCCCCGGCCATTGTCACGGATGGTGACGGAATTGTCGTCATGCAGGTCCACCTCGATGCGGGTCGCGTGACCGGCGACAGCCTCGTCCATGGCGTTATCGAGGATTTCGGCGGCAAGGTGGTGCAGGGCGCGTTCATCGACACCACCGATGTACATGCCGGGGCGCATACGGACGCCTTCGAGGGGTTCCAGCACCTCGATGGAGGAGGCGTTATAATCGTCAGGGCCGGAGGAGAGGAGGTCGGTCATGGGGTGCCTTTGATGGATGGCGGAGAATGCCACCTGCGGACGCAGCGCGCAAGATATGGTGGAGGTCAGGCGCGGACGCGCAGCCAGTGGCCAAGCTCGCCCTCATCCAGCAGGCCCTGTGCGGTGCGGATGATGATGGGGCCGATGTCGAGGACAGACCAGCTTATTTGGATACCGTTCAAATCCAGACAGGTATCCATTGCCTGATGGGCGGTGCGTTTGTTGCCGTCATTAAAGCAGTGCCCCTGCGAAATGGCGACGGCATAGGCGGCGGCAAGATCAAACACGTCGCCAATCAGGCCATAGGTCAGCCTGTTATCAACACGCGCCAAAGCA
>JANNBG010000249.1:0-2745 GCA_031385205.1 Rhodobacterales bacterium | reverse complement strand
CACCTTGGGTGCCACCGCCTTCGGCCGCCCCCGCTGCACACGCGCCGCCTCGAACCTGGCAACCCAGTAGGGGGTGGAAAGGTCAGGGGCGTCGTCGATGGGGTCAAACGCAGCGTCCCCATAGGTGTCGGGGTCATAGGGATGGTCGATTCCGTGCTTGTTCTCGTCCATTTGCTTTCCTCAAACTGATGATGCGGCGGGTTGCGCCACGAAAGGTCCAGATCACGACGACAAGGCGACCGGACAGCCAGCCAAATGTGATCCAGCGGTCCTCGCCATAATCCGCGCGGTCGTCAGCGACCGTTTCATGGGGGCCATCGAAAACCTCCCTTACCTGCTCCATATCCAGCCCACGCTCAACCAGCGTCACGTCACGCTTGACCGGATCGAAGGTAATTCTCACTTTATGTCGCTACAATAACTAAGCCGACACCGAACACGAGTCAATCCCTCACACCCTTTCGAACACCACCCGCCGCCGCAGGAACTGGGTTCCGCGATCCGACACGGCCTTGGGATCGCCCGTGGTCAGGAACTTCGCCACACCGCCCGCCCCCACCATCTCGGGCCGTCGCCGCAGATAGTCGGCAAGGCTCTCGGCTACCAGATCGGCCTGGCTGAACACCTTGACCGTCGGCCCCAGGGCATCGGCAAACGTCGCCGCCATCAGCGGATAATGCGTGCAGCCCAGAACCGCCGCCTGCGGATGCGGCATCCGCCGCTTCAGCGCCTCGACATGGGCGCGGACCAGCGTTTCCGCCAGCATCTCGTCCCCCGCCTCGATGGCATCCACCACGCCACCACAGGGCTGCGCCTCGACGTCCACGCCAATGGCGCGAAAGGCGAGCTCGCGCTGGAAGGCACGGCTGGCCACCGTCGCAGGCGTCGCAAAGAACGCCACATGCTTGACCGCCACCTCGCGCGGCGGGCTGTTGTCGCCCCATTGCCGTTCGGTCAGCGCCTCGATCAGCGGCACCAGCACGCCCAGCACGCGCTTGTCCTTCGGGACCCAGGTTTCCTGCATCCGCTTCAGCGCCGCAGCCGCCGCCGTGTTGCAGGCCAGGATCACCAGATCGCAGCCCTCGTCCCACAGCCGTTCCACCGACCGGCAGGTCAGGTTGAAGATGTCGTCCGGGGTGCGCACGCCGTAGGGGGCATTGGCGTTGTCACCAAGGTAGACGAAGGGCACATCTGGCAGGCGGGCCTGGACGGCTGAAAGGACGGTCAGGCCGCCAAGCCCTGAATCGAACACCCCAACCGCCATCGCAAGACTTCCTTTTTGTTCCCGATCAGCCCGTGCAAGCTGGCCCGTCGTTACCGCTTCATCTAGATGTACTCAAGCAAGTATCTGTCTATTCGCGCCTTGAATGATGGAGCGGATTGAGAAAGCACCACCGTCTTTCTGCAGATAACCGCTGCGGCATAGATGATTGCTGAAACTTCTGCGATTTCCATATTCCCACTATCATCATCGCGAATTGCGGTATGTGCCTTCACGCGGGCCCGCTCAAACAATGTCTGACACGCGGGGTGCGTTTCGTTGATCATTTCTGAAATGTCGATTGAAACATCCACGAACGACGAAAGTGTTGCGTCAACGTTGGCCTTGTCGAAATTCGCGCGCGCCGCCCGCCAGAGCAGCGCCTCGGCGAAATAAGCCAGAACAAATCCCACCCTTCGATTCACCGCCCATCTGGACGTCCCAAGTCGAACCAGATACAGCGCGGCTGCAGAGCTCGCACTTATCGTGATCCCCAGTGCACTCAACCCGATCTCCGACTGCCGCTGGTTTGAAACATTGGCGGCAAAGTCATCAAGCAGACCTATGCCCCCAAAGAACGTCTCGGCCTGCCCGGACATCAGCGCGAACGACAGCACCAGAAACAACAGAGTCAGCCCTGCCAGGGCCATTCCAGTATTGATGATGTCCCACCAGATGCCATATGCTCGCCTGAGAGCCTGTCGCGATGTCAACTTGACGAGAACCGGCATGAAACGGAGTTCCTGAGATGAGTACGCGCAGCTACGTTATGGTCACCGTGGCAGGATGGGTAGCTTTTTTTATTTTGCAAGTACTGATACTTAGAGAAACTCCTTTGACTCTTGCTGCACTTGCCCTGTGCCTGCTGCTGTACATTCGTCGCGAAAGTGGGGAACTGCATCTGTTTGCGTTTGGTCTGCTCTTGGCTTTGGTCATCGAAGTTGGCCTTGGCCAGATTGCGCGGAGTCAACACTGGGAGCACGCGTCGCTATTCGGCGTGCCATACTGGCTTCCGCTGATCTGGGGCTATGGATTTGTTGTGATCCGGCGTGTCGGAAACCTGATCGTCCGACAATTCGGCTAGGAATATCGGCACCACCAGACAATGTTGCAAACCTGTATGACAGCCTTGGCATGCAGGGGCCTCTACTCCGCCGCCATCGCCTGCGGCGTGTCACCACGGGCCAGAGCGGCAAGGATTTCGGCACGCCGTGCAGCGGCGCGTTGCGCATTCGCCTGCTTCACCGGGCCGAAGCCACGGATCGTCAGCGGCAGTTCGGCCAACTCCCGCAGCAACGGCATGCGCGACGCGGTCACCGTCGGCAGAAGCCGGTCCATGTCCCCCTCAAATTCCGCAACCAGCGCCCGTTCCATGCGCCGCTCGGGCGAATGGCCAAACGGGTCAAACGCGGTGCCGCGCAGGGGTTTCAGCTTTGCAAGAATGCGAAACACCGGGATCATCCAGGCCCCGAAGGCCCGCTTCC
>JANNBG010000241.1:0-2199 GCA_031385205.1 Rhodobacterales bacterium | reverse complement strand
CACCCCGCCGATCACCTCGGTTCCGGCTGATCGTGGTTTCGCGAACTGCCCCGCCATGCGGCCCACCTTCACCACCGGAACCTTGGCCCCGTACGTCAGCACGACCGCCATCTGCAGCATCACGCGGAACGTGTCGCGGATATTGTCCGCCGAAAACTCCGCGAACGACTCCGCGCAATCGCCTCCCTGCAACAGAAAGGCCTTGCCTTCCGCCGCCAGCGCCAGTTGCTTTTTCAACTTCCGCGCCTCGCCTGCGAAAACCAAAGGCGGATACTTGGCCAGTTGCGCTTCTACGCCCTGCAATGCGGCCTGATCCGGGTAATCCGGCATCTGCACCCGCGGCTTTCCGCGCCAGTCTGCTTTCGTCCATCCCTTGGTCATCGGGTATCCTTCATTCATCCGCAATCTTGCCCGCGCGGTATAAGATCAGGCCGCGCGCTTGGCCAGCGCAGAATGCCGCAGGGTAAGTCCAAACACCGCCACCAGAACCAGACTTCCCCCCATGACCGTCGCCGTTGCAGGCGTTTCGGCAAACACCAGCCATACCCACAACGGTGCCAGCGGCGCATCCAACGCCACGATCAGCGCGGTTTCCATCGGCGGCAACAGCCGCGCCGCCAATGCAAACAGCCCAAAGCCCAGCACCTGATTGACCACGCCAAACAGGCCCAGCAACCCCATGTCATGCGCCGAAACACCCCCAAGCGTGGCGAAAGGCAGGGAAGCGAGCGCTGACAGCAGCGATGCCGCACAGGTCGCAGGCAGGGCCGGAATGGCCGGATATCTGCGTGACAACAGGATCATCCCCGCCATGCACAGCGCCATCAGCCCCGCCAGCACGTCGCCCAGCAGCGCCCCATCCGCCCGCACGCCCACCATCCCCGCCACACCGATCAGCGCCACGACACTTGCCACCACCGCTCCGCGCCCCGGCACCTCGCGCAGCACTGCCCACCCCAGCCACGCCGCCACAAAGGGCACACTTGCGGTGATGATCGCCACATGCGCCACCGATGTCGCCCGCAACGCACTGATGAAAAACAACATCGACAGCGCTGTCAGACCGGCATAGTCCCAGCCCGCGCGCCCCATACGGCGCATGCCGCCAACGGCCAGCATCACCGCAATCATCCCCAGCCCGCCAAACACCCCGCGCCAGAACAGAATTGTCGGCGTATCCACCGTCATCGCCCGCGTAAACAGGCCTGCCGTGCTCCACGCCACAGCCGCCGCCATGACAAGGATAAGACCGGGAGAACGGGGTTTTCGCGCTGGCGTCATGCAGCAAGTTTCCTACCCACTCACAGCCCTGCTGGTCCGTCACCGACATCCCGCAGCGCATTTGCACACATGCCGCCCAAATCCGCAGCGATTGCCCTTGCGAACATCCCGATTATACTGTTTCCATGCGCCGATACCGACACAAACAGGTCGCAAGATGCAAATGCAGCCCCTTAAAGCGACCTCGACTGCCAAGGCCGACAAACCCCGGCGGTTTGTCTTTCTGCTGCTCGATCATTTTACCATGATAAACTTCGCCGGGGCCATTGAACCGCTGCGGCTGGCCAATCATGTTGCTGGCCATCCGCTCTATACTTGGGTCCTCGCGGGCGAAGGCGGCGTTGAAAAGGCCTGCTCCAACGGGGCCACGTTCCGCCTCGATCTGGCGCTGGATGAGGTCGACCGTGACGATACCATCCTTGTTTGCGGTGGCATCGACATTCAGCACACCACCACCAAACCTGTCATCGGCTGGCTGCGGCGCGAGGCGCGGCGTGGTGTCACCATCGGGGGCTTGTGTACCGGGTCTTATGCGCTGGCCAAGGCCGGTCTGCTGGATGGGAAAAAGGCCACGATCCACTGGGAAAACCACGATGGGTTTCTGGAAGAATTCGAAGAGGTCAATCTGACCTAATCGGTCTTTGTGATGGATGGCAACCGCTGGTCCACCGCAGGCGGGATTTCATCCATTGACCTGATGCTCAAGATCATCGCCGCCGACCATGGCGAGGATATGGCCAATAACGTGGCGGACCTGATGATCTATTCCACCATCCGCACCGATCAGGATACCCAGCGTCTTTCCGTGCCCACCCGCATCGGCGTGCGGCATCCGAAACTGAGCCAGGTCATCATATGATGGAGGCGAACATCGAAGACCCGATGTCGCCCGCAGACCTCGCCGAAGAGGTCGGCATG
>JANNBG010000218.1:0-4814 GCA_031385205.1 Rhodobacterales bacterium | reverse complement strand
ACCCAGGCAATCGCCGTCAGATGTGCCTTTTCATCCTCATTCAGCGCGTCGATAAACGCATGCACTTCTGCATCCGCAGACCTGCCCGACTCCCGCGATTGAGAGATGATGTGCACCACCTTCTCCGTGCTGATTTCGATCATGCGAAACTCCCCCTCACGCCAGCATACCCTATTCCGCCGCCTGCGCGTAACTTTCAACCGGCGGGCAGGTGCACACCAGATTTCGGTCGCCAAACACGTTGTCCACCCGGCCCACCGGCGGCCAGTACTTGTCCACCCGGAAGGCACCGGGCGGAAAGCACCCCGCCTCGCGGCTATAGGCGCGGTCCCAGTCGGCCACCAGATCATTCACAGTATGCGGCGCATGGCGCAGGGGGCTGGCCTCCGCCGTGATCTCGCCCCGTTCCACGCTGCGGATTTCCTCGCGAATGGCCAGCAGTGCCGTGATGAACCGGTCAATTTCCGCCTTTGTCTCGCTCTCCGTCGGCTCCACCATCAGCGTACCAGACACCGGCCAGCTCATCGTCGGCGCATGAAAACCGTTGTCAATCAGGCGCTTGGCAATGTCATCCACCGTCACGCCCACATCCGCAAAGGGTCGCGTATCCAGAATGCACTCATGCGCCACCCAGCCCTTGTTGCCCATGAACAGAATAGGGTAATGCCCCGCCACCCGTGCCGCGATGTAGTTGGCGTTCAGTATCGCCACCCGCGTTGCCTGCGTGATGCCTGCCCCCCCCATCATCAGGCAATAGGCCCATGATATCAGCAGGATAGACGCAGACCCAAAGGGTGCCGCAGATACCGGCCCTTCCGTGCCACCCGTTTCCGGATGCCCCGGCAAGAACGGCGCCAGATGCGCCTTCACCCCAATTGGCCCCATGCCCGGCCCACCACCCCCATGCGGAATGGCAAAGGTCTTGTGCAGGTTCAGGTGGCTCACGTCCGACCCGATCTTGCCCGGCTGCACCAACCCCACCAGCGCATTCATATTCGCGCCATCAAGGTAAACCTGCCCGCCAAACTCATGCGTAATCTCGCAAATCTCGCGCACCGTTTCCTCAAACACGCCATGCGTCGACGGATAAGTAATCATGCAGGCCGCCAAACGGTCCCCCGCAGCCACCGCCTTGGCCCGGAAATCCTCCACGTCCACATCGCCATTCGGGGCCACACCCACGATCACAACCTGCATGCCCGCCATTTGCGCAGACGCTGGGTTGGTGCCATGCGCCGAAACCGGAATCAGGCAGATGTCGCGCTGCGCATCGCCGCGTGACCGATGATAGGCGGCAATCGTCAAAAGCCCCGCATATTCGCCCTGCGCACCGGAATTCGGCTGCATCGACATCGCATCATAGCCCGTCACTTCGCACAGCTTTTCCGCCAGATCATCAATCGCCTCTTTATACCCCAGCATCTGGTCCGCCGGCGCAAACGGATGGATCGACGAAAACTCCGGCCAGGTAATCGGCATCATCTCTGCCGCCGCGTTCAGCTTCATCGTGCACGACCCCAGCGGGATCATCGCCCTATCCAACGCCAGATCACGGTCCGAAAGCCTGCGCATGTAGCGCATCATCTCCGACTCCGCCCGGTTCATGTGAAACACCGGGTGCGTCAGGTAATCCGTTGTGCGCAATAACGATTCCGGGAACCCCAAGGCCGCCCGGTGTGGCGGTGTCGCATGTATCCCAAACGCCCGCAAAACGCTTGCCATTACGCGTTCGTCACTCGTCTCGTCCAGCGATATCCCCACCCGGTCATTGCCAATCTTGCGCAGGTTTACCCCTTCCGCCCGCGCCGCCGCCAGAATGCCCGCCTGCCCCACGCCCACCTCAACCGTAATCGTGTCAAAGAACGCTTTCGGCGAAACCTTCGCCCCCGCCACCCGCAGCGCTTTCGCCAACCGCACCGTCAGAAAATGCACCCGCTCCGCAATCGCCCGCAGCCCCATCGGCCCGTGAAACACCGCATAAAACGACGCCATCACCGCCAGCAAGGCCTGCGCCGTGCAAACGTTGCTCGTCGCCTTTTCCCGCCGGATATGCTGCTCGCGCGTCTGCAAGGACAGCCGATACGCCTTGTTCCCACGGCTATCAATCGACACCCCCACAATCCGCCCCGGCATCGCCCGTTTCAGATCATCCTTGCACGCCATGAACGCCGCATGCGGCCCGCCATTGCCCAATGGCACCCCAAAGCGTTGGCTCGACCCCACCGCAATATCCGCCCCCATGGCACCCGGCTCCCGCAGCATCGTCAGCGCCAGCAAATCCGTCGCCACAACCGCCAGGGCCTTCGCCCCATGCAGTCGCGCAATATCATCCGAGAGATCCCGCACATGCCCGAACGTCCCCGGATACTGGAAGATCGCCCCAAAAACCAACGCAGGTTCCATATCAACCGGGTCGCCCACAATCACCGTAATCCGCAGCGGTGCCGCCCGCGTCTGGATCACCGCAATCGTCTGCGGGTGGCAGTTCTGGTCCACAAAGAACCCCATCGCCTTGGACTTCGCACTCCGCAGCGCCATCGTCATCGCCTCGGCCGCCGCCGTCGCCTCATCCAGCAACGATGCATTCGCCACCGGCAGCCCCGTCAGATCCGCCACCATCGTCTGATAGTTCAACAACGCCTCCAGCCGCCCCTGCGCAATCTCCGGCTGATAGGGCGTATAGGCCGTATACCACGCCGGATTCTCCAGAATGTTCCGCTGAATCGCAGGCGGCGTCACTGTCCCCGAATACCCTTGGCCAATGAGCGAAGTCATCACGCGGTTCTTCGCCGCCACCTCCCGCATCTTGGCCAGCAACTCATGTTCCCGCAGCGCAGGCCAGTTCAATGCGCGTTCCTGACGAATGCTTGCAGGCACCGTCTGATCGATCAGATCATCCAGCGATTTGACCCCCACAACCTTCAACATCGCCGCCATTTCCGCAGGCGACGGCCCGATATGGCGGCGATTGGCAAAGTCATAGGTGTCATAGGCAATCGGAGTAAACGTCATCAGCAGCGCCTCTCATTCGAAAAAGGAAACGATTTCCGCATGGAAATCGGCTTCGGAAATCGCATGATTTCCGGTTTCTTAGCCGATCAGTTCCGCATATTCATCTTCGTCCATCAATGCATCCAGCACCGAAAGATCCTCAATCTGCATCTTGAAGAACCACGCCGACCCCGTCGGGTCCGAATTCACCAAGGACGGATTATCCACCAGCTTCTGGTTCACTTGCACAATCTCGCCGTCCAGCGGGGCCAGAATATCCGACGCCGCCTTCACGCTTTCGATCACGCAGACCTCATCGCCCTGCGACACCATTGTCTCGATCTCTGGCAATTCCACAAACACCACGTCACCCAGTTGGGTCGCCGCATGTTCCGTGATGCCGACAACGACAAGGTCTCCCTCAACGCGCAGCCATTCGTGGTCCTTGGTATATTTCATCACGGTCCTCAGCGTTTGTAAGTGGTTGGGCGAAAGGGTAAATCCGTCACAGTCACAGGCAGCCGCTTGCCGCGTACTTCGCCCTCTAAAGGCGTCCCTGCAGCGCAGAATGCAGCGGCGACATAGCCCATGGCAATGGGTGCTTCGACCGACGGGCCAAACCCGCCAGAGGTAACGGCCCCCAAAGGCGTGGAATCCGTCGCAAACAGCGCGGTCCCTTCGCGCATCGGCGCACGGCCTTTGGGGCGCAGACCCACGCGGATACGCTCCGGCCCCTCGGCCAATTCCTGCAAAATTCGCTCGTCGCCGGGAAAGCCGCCCGCCCTATCGCCGCCTGCACGGCGGGCTTTCTGAATGGCCCAAGTCAGCCCCGCCTCAACCGGGCTGGTGGTCGTATCAATATCGTGGCCGTAAAGGCAAAGCCCCGCCTCCAGCCGCAAACTATCCCGCGCACCAAGACCGATGGGCATCACTTCGGGCTGGTCCAGCAGGGCAGTGGCAAAGGCTTCTGCAAGCGCATTTGGGATCGAGATTTCAAAGCCATCTTCGCCGGTATAGCCAGACCGGGAAATCCATACCTCGGCACCTTGCCACGGGAACACCAATGAATCCATAAACTTCATTGCAGGAACACCTGGCACAAGCCGCGCAAGCACTGCCTCGGCCAGTGGCCCTTGCACCGCTAAAAGCGCGCGATCGGTGACATCGATCACGTCCGTTGTATCGACAAGATGCGCCTGCATATGCGCCAAATCCTGCGCCTTGCATGCCGCGTTTACCACGACAAACAGATGATCGCCCCGGTTGGCAAACATCAGATCATCCAGAATCCCGCCCGACTCGTTGGTGAACAGCCCATACCGCTGCCGCCCCGCTTTCACCGCCAGCACATCCACCGGCATCAGCGCCTCGAACGCCAGCGCGGTCGCCTCATAGCTGCCCTTTGGGCGCAAGATCACCTGCCCCATATGGCTGACATCAAACAGGCCAACAGCAGACCGCGTATGCAGATGTTCCTTCATCACGCCATTGGCGTATTGAACGGGCATCTCATAGCCGGCAAAAGGCACCATCTTGCCGCCGCGCGCCTTATGCAGATCGTGCAGACCCAACTTCAACAATTCTTCGGCCAAAATAGCCCCCAAACAATCGGTCGGACAGTCGCCCGGCACCGTTCAGACAGGCCAATCCCTGCCCCACGATGCCCCCTCTGTCCTTGCCTATTCTTAGGCGCCTGAGATTGTTATCCCTTCGGCGGGTGCATCCGCACCACTCTCCAGAGTGTCACTACCAGAACGGTCCCTTGCACCTGAGAGTTTACCGGGGCGGTTGCTCCTTCGGCACCAGACGGGGTTGCCCCCAAC
>JANNBG010000181.1:0-2486 GCA_031385205.1 Rhodobacterales bacterium | reverse complement strand
GCAGACCGCTGGGCCGCAGCCCTTGCCCGCACGGCGACGATCCGCATTTCCGCCCCATCCGATCAGATGGCCCTACAAACGCAGGCGGTGCTGGACTTGTTGGCCCAGACGCCGGGCATCACGGCGGCGCGCGCCCTGACCGATGATGAACAGCGCAAACTGCTGGAGCCGTGGTTCGGCCCCGACCTGCCCATGGATGCATTGCCCATCCCCCGGCTGATCGAGATTACCGAGGATGGCACTGGCTATGACGGCGAAGGCCTGCGCCAACGCCTTGCGGCCGAAGCACCGGGTGCCCTGCTGGATGACCACACCCGCTGGCGCAAACCGCTGGCCGTCGCGGCTGAACGGTTGCGGTTGCTGGGGTGGCTGTCCACCGGGCTGATCACGGCGGCCATGGCCGCGATGATCACCCTTGCCGCAGGGGCGGCATTGTCGGCCAATGCCCAAGTGATCCGCGTTTTGCGCATGGTGGGGGCAAAGGACGCCTATATCGCCCGCGCCTTTGTGCGGCGCTTTACGTTGCGCACATTGATCGGCTCCGCCATTGGCGCACTTCTGGGCCTGATCGGCGTGGCCCTGCTGCCATCCGCTGATGCGGCGGGTGGGTTTCTGACCGGATTGGGCTTTACCGGCTGGGGCTGGCTTTTGCCCTTTGTCCTCCCCCCCATCGCCGCTATCAACGCCTTTGTGGCCACCCGCGCCGCGGCCTTTCGCAAGCTGAGGGAACTGCCATGAAACCCGTTCAGTGGCTCCTCTCGGTGATCTTCATCATCCAGATGTACATCGCCATGGCCGTCATCGCCGTGGTCTTTGCCCCCTACGCGATCCTGTCGCGCAACGGGGCATTTGCCGCCTGCCACACCTTTTGCGCCTGGACGCTCTGGACCCTGCGCATCCTGTGCGGCCTACGCTGCGAGGTGCGCGGCACCCCACCCACGGGCGAAGTGGTGATCGCCGCCAAACATCAAAGCTTCCTCGACATCATCCTGATCTATCACGCCGTTCCGCGCGGCAAATTCATCATGAAGCGCGAGCTGATGTGGGCACCGTTTCTGGGCCAATACGCCCTGCGCATCGGTTGTGTGCCGGTGGACCGTGGCAAACGCGGGGCGGCGATTACCAAGATGAAAGAGGATGTCGCACGCGGCGCGGTGCAACCGGGTCAGCTGATTATCTACCCCCAAGGCACCCGCGTCGCACCGGGCGTAGTGGCCCCCTACAAGATGGGCACGGGGTTATTGTACGATCAACTGGGCCAACCTTGCGTGCCTGTGGGCACGAATGTGGGCGTGTTCTGGCCCAAACGCGGGCTGTTGCGCAAACCGGGGCTGGCGGTGGTGGAGTTTCTGCCAGCTATCGCGCCGGGCATGGTCGTAGGCGATATGATGAAGACACTGGAGGCGACGGTCGAGGCCTCATCGGATAAGCTGTTGGCAGAGGCGGGGTTTGAGGGCTAGCCGACGGATGAGAACTTTAGTAGAACATTAAGAATTCTGATCTATAGATTGACGCAGCGATGGCATCACCGCTACATCTGGCAGGCAGGAGGTCGACAGGATGCAAGAACGTAACGTGATAGATTTGTTCTGCGGTGCTGGGGGTCTATCTGAAGGACTTCGGCAAGCCGGGTTCAAGGTGCTCGTGGGAAATGATTTTGATGTCGCCGCATGCAAAACCTACAGCGCGACGCATCCCAGCGCACAGTTCCTTGACGGGCCGATTCAAAACCTATCCGCAGAAGATTTCTTGAATGCGGCGAGGATCAGTGTGGGCGATCTGTTCTGCCTGGCGGGAGGCCCTCCCTGCCAAGCCTTTAGTGTCTACAATCATCAACGGGGCCTACATGACGCCCGCAGCCAACTCTTTCACGAATATCTAAGAATTGTTGAAGGGCTGCGTCCACGCTGGATCGTACTGGAAAATGTTACCGGAATCCTGTCTGCGGGAAACGGCGATGCCGTATCCGAGATTTTGAAAGGCTTGCGCGACCTTGGCTACAGCGTCAGCTACAAGGTCTTGAAAGCAGAAGAGTATGGCGTCCCGCAAGAACGTCGGCGCGTTGTATTTCTTGGAAATTCGTTTGGTGCTCCCATACACTGGCCTATGCAGACCCATGGGGTTGGCAGGGCGCCTTTCGTTACGATCAGTGATGCTATTTCTGATCTTCCCAGCCTTGAAAACGGTGCATCGGCCGATCTCAAATCCTATCCTCGTGCACCCAGTTGTTCCTATCAAATCAATCTGCGCGGTGATGCTACACATGTGAAAAACCATGCTGCACCCAAACTGTCACACCTCAACATGCAACGCATGAATCACATTCCCCAAGGTGGAAGCTGGCGTGACATACCCTTCGATTTATTGCCTGAGGGCATGAAACGCGCAAAACGCAGCGACCATACAAAAAGATATGGCCGGATGAGCTGGCATAAACAATCCTGCACCATACTAACAAAGTGTGATGTGCATTGGGGTGCCTATAT
>JANNBG010000038.1:0-1893 GCA_031385205.1 Rhodobacterales bacterium | reverse complement strand
GCGTTCCACAATCTTTTCGGCCAAGACCATGGCCTTTTCATGTGGCGTGCCGTTCCGCAGAACCTCGTCCGCCTCCTCATCATCCGACACAAGCGCCGATGCCAGCGGCTGGCTGAGTTTCGACCCATCGCGATAGAGGGCGTTGGCCTTGATGCCCAAAGACCATGACAGCTCATACGCGGCCAACGTCTCGCCAATGGTCGCGCTATTCGGCATGTTGATCGTCTTGGAAATCGCACCCGAGATAAAGCTCTGCGCGGCGGCCATCATGAGGATGTGCGATTCCACGGAAAGATACCGCTTGCCCGTCTTGCCACAAGGATTGGCGCAATCGAACACGTTCAGGTGTACCGCCTTCATGAAAGGCGCACCTTCCAGCGTCATGGTGCCGCAAACATGGTCGTTCGCCGCATCAATCTGCGCCTTGGTAAAGCCGAGGTGGCGCAGCAGATCAAACCCCGGATCGGCGAGTTTCGCCTCTGGAATGCCAAGCGTGCCTTTGCAGAAATCTTCGCCCAGCGTCCATTGATTGAACACAAAGCGGATATCAAACGCCGATGGCAGGGCAGCCTCGATCTTTTCAATCTCGCGCGGGCCGAAACCGTGGCCGATCAGCGAGGTGTGGTTGATCGCAGGGGCTTGGCCGAGCGAGGCGTGACCGACAGCATGGGCAACCATTTCGGCCACCTGCGCCGATGAATAGCCCAGCTTTTCCAACGCGGCTGGCACGGATTGGTTGATAATCTTGAAATACCCGCCACCGGCCAGCTTCTTGAACTTCACCAGCGCAAAGTCCGGCTCAATCCCCGTGGTATCACAATCCATCACCAGCCCTATGGTGCCGGTGGGTGCGATGACAGTGGTTTGGGCGTTGCGATAGCCGTGCTTTTCACCCAAGGCGAGTGCTTCGTCCCACGCAGATTGCGCAAGCGTTACAAGCGTTTGGTCGGGGCAGTTAATCTGATCCAGCCCCACCGGATTGACGTTGACGCCTTCATACGTCGGCTTGGCATAGGCAGCGGCACGGTGGTTGCGGATCACGCGCAGCATGTGCTGTTTGTTCCGTGCATAGCCTGCAAAGGCACCCAGTTCAGCAGCCATTTCCGCGCTGGTCGCATATGACACGCCCGTCATCAGCGCGGTCAGCGCACCACACAAAGCGCGGCCCTGAATGCTGTCATAACCAAGGCCCATGTTCATCAACAGCCCGCCGATGTTGGCATAGCCAAGGCCAAGCGTGCGGAAGTCGAAGGACCGCTGCGCGATTTCCTTTGACGGAAATTGCGCCATCATGACGGAGATTTCCAACGTCACGGTCCACAGGCGGGTGGCGTGCATATAGCTGTCAGCGTCGAACTTGCCGCCCTTGAAGAAGGTGAGCAAATTCATCGAGGCAAGGTTACACGCGGTATCATCGAGAAACATGTATTCCGAACAAGGGTTTGACCCCCGGATCGCGCCATCCTCCGGGCAGGTGTGCCAGGCGTTGACGGTATCATGGAACTGGATGCCGGGGTCGGCGCAGGCCCATGCGGCGTGGCCGACCTGATCCCACAGATCGCGGGCTTTCAGCGTGCGGGCCACCTTCCCATCGGTCCGGCGGATCAGCGCCCAGTCGGCATCATCCTTCACCGCTTGCAGGAAGGCATCAGTGACGCGGACGGAATTGTTGGAGTTCTGGCCGGAAACAGAAATGTACGCCTCGGAATCCCAGTCCGTGTCGTAGGTCGGGAATTCGATGGATGTGAAGCCTTGCCGTGCATATTGCAGGATGCGGTTGGTGTAGGTGTCAGGGATCATCGACGCCTTCGCCGCCTTGATCGCAGTTTTCAGCCCAGCGTTTTTGGCAGGGTCGGTACATCAGCGGCCAGCCCATCCCATGCCTTGATCGCA
>JANNBG010000775.1:0-3813 GCA_031385205.1 Rhodobacterales bacterium | reverse complement strand
GGGCGCGCCTCATCCCTTCTTCAACACCCTGTTCCCCAGCACTTCCGCAATCTGCACCGCGTTCAGCGCCGCCCCTTTGCGCAGGTTGTCACTGACCACCCACATCGACAGCCCGTTTTCCACCGTGATATCTTGCCGGATGCGGCTCACATAGGTCGCATATTCGCCCACGCATTCGATCGGCGTGATGTAGCCCCCCGGTTCGCGCTTATCCACCACCAGAATCCCCGGGGCCTCGCGCAGGATATCCGTCGCTTCCTGCCAATCCAGATACTCTTCGAATTCGATGTTGATCGCTTCCGAATGCCCCACGAAAACTGGCACCCGCACGCAGGTCGCTGTCACCTTGATGGATTTATCCAAGATCTTCTTGGTTTCGGCCACCATCTTCCATTCTTCTTTTGTGTAGCCGTCATCCAGAAACACGTCGATCTGCGGGATCACGTTGAACGCAATCTGGCGTGGGAATTTTGACGGGGCCACTTCCTGACCATGCACATAGATGCCTTTGGTCTGGTCCCACAGCTCGTCAATGCCCTCTTTGCCGGCACCCGATACCGACTGATAGGTACTGACCACCACCCGCTTGATGCGTGCCCGGTCATGCAACGGCTTTAACGCCACCACCATCTGCGCCGTCGAACAGTTCGGGTTCGCGATGATGTTCTTGTTCTTGTAATGCACGATCTGGTCGGCATTCACCTCGGGCACGATCAGCGGCACCGCCGGGTCATAGCGGTACAGGCTGGAGTTGTCGATCACCACACAGCCCGCAGCAGCCGACCGTGGCGCATAGATCTTCGTCGCATCAGAGCCTATGGCAAACAGCGCAATATCCCAGCCTTTGAAATCGAAGGTGTCCAGATCCTTGGTCTTGACCGTCTTGTCGCCAAAGCTGATTTCCGTGCCCAGCGAGCGGCGGCTGGCAAGTGCCGCGATTTCATCCACCGGAAACGCACGCTCCGCCAGAATGTTCAGCATTTCGCGGCCCACGTTGCCCGTGGCGCCCACGACGACGACCCTATAGCCCATCTTTGGCTTCTCCTGAAAACGACGGCTTGCCTTAACCCAAGGGTGGGGTGGGGGCAAGCACGGGCAGTTTGGCGCGAAAGGCCGCAAGGTCAGCCTCACCACCGGGCCATGTGAAGCGGGGGTAATAGACCTGATCGAGCCAGTTCATGAACTTGGCGCGAAAGGCGGGGCCATAGGTCAGCGCGTCGGGGGTGGCGAAGGCGGCATTCAGGGCATCCTGATCGCTGACAGGCGTCACAAGACCCGGCATGGCCCAGAACGCCCGGCCAAGGGTGACAACGGGCCTGTCATGGAAAAACGCCTGCAACCCCATGGAGGAATTGAGCGTGACGACGCCACGCGACGCAGCCAGTTGGGCAAAGCTGTCGGTACTATTGTCGAGGATGATACGGCCCGATGGCAGCAGGGGGTCCAACAGCGCGCGCAGCGACTGACGGGCCGAGGGGTGTTCTTTCAGGCGCAAATGCCAGCCTTGCGGCAGGTGATGGGCGGCTCGATTGAGCGCAGTGAGGAACCCCTCCATCCCACCGCACCACCCGGCAAACAGGGTGACTTGCGTATCATCGGGCACTTGCAAAGGGCAAAACAGAAAAGGTGTCTTGGGCAGGTCAGCACCGCCCTGCTCCACGTCGTGCCGACGTGAAGTTCGGGCTTGCAATTGCGCCCCCATGGCCCGCCAAGCGCCACCTGTGCGAGTGGGATCATTGGCCCAATCGCGATAGAAACCGGCGTCTTGCGGTACCGCGCTTTCCGCGTTCACACCCATGGCATCCAGCGTGATGCGCCCCGGAAAAGGTGCCAATTCCGCCTGCAAGGTGCGCGCCCCCGCATCCCGTGCAGCCGCAAGGAATGCCATACGCGACCCGGCAAGCCCGTTCCATGCAACGGCAATATGGCCAGGGTGCGCCGCAAAGTACCGCCGCGCACCATTGTATTGCAGCCGGATCAACAGACGCTTCAGCCACTTCGTGACACCCCATCGCGGCTGATGTTTCGCGCGCGAAACAGCCAGCGCCACCCGCGCCGCCGTTTCCGGCCAATCGCGCCATGACATGGGGATCAGCGGCAAGCGTTTACCTCGCCCCGCAGCCTGCGAAAGGGCACTGAAGACCGCCTCTTTGCGCGCGTTGAATTCGGCAGGATAAACGATCATCGGGCGGTCCTGACGGAAAGAGCGGAGCCTTCGGCGAGGATATTTAAGGGAAGATGAAAGCGCAATCAGATGGTGGCCAGCCCCATGTTCGGACGTTCCCTCACCGGCAGATGCACAATCGCCGAAAACGCCCCCACGCCAATGCCAATCCACCAGACCAGCGTGTAGTTGCCCGTGATGTCATACATCGCACCCCCCAGCCAGACACCCAGAAACCCGCCCAACTGATGCGACAGGAACACAAAGCCATACAGCGTGCCCATGTACCGGATGCCGTAAATATGCGCGAGCAACCCTGACGTCAGCGGTACGGTCGCCAGCCACAACAACCCCATCACCGCCGAAAACAGCAGCACCGACGTGGGCGTGATGTCGTTCATGATGAACAGGGTTGCCGCCAATGTCCGCCCCACATAGATGCCCGCCAGCAGGTATTTCTTGGTATACCGATTGCCCAGCCAACCTGCGGTGATGGTGCCCACGATATTGGCCATCCCGATGATGGCGATGGACAACGCGCCAAGGCTGGATGTGGTTGTGATGCCCATGCTGGCCAGAATTCCGGAGGGGTCAATCGGCCCGCACAGTTCCGTCACAAAGGCCGGGAAATGCGCCGTGATGAAGGCCAGTTGATAGCCGCAAGAGAAAAAGCCCAGAAATATCAGCGTATAGGTCGGGTCACGAAATGCGCGCCGTAGCACGGTGCCCAGCGATTCCTCCAGCTCGGCCCGCGTGGCCACCACCGGTGATCGCAAAAAGGGCAGCATGAACAGGCTGCACAGAATGACCACGGCATAGATCACGAACACCGTCTGCCAGTGATAGCTTTGCAGCAGAAATTCCGTCGACAGCGGCCCCACCACCTGCCCCGCAGACCCCGCCGCTGTGGCAATGCCCAGCGCCAGACTGCGGTTTTCCGCACGCGCCGCACGGCCCACAATCGCCAGGATGACGCCAAACCCCGTGCCCGCAATGCCGAAACCGATGAGGATGTTCAGAAACTGATGCTGCCCCGGCGTCACGGCATAGGACGACAGCACCAGCCCGGCCGCATACAAAAGGGCCCCCGCGACAATCGCCTTGCGGTCGCCAAAGCGTTCGGCAATCGCCCCGAACATCGGCTGACCAACGCCCCAGGCCAGGTTCTGAATGGCAATGGCAAGGCTGAAATCCGCCCGCAACCAGCCGAATTCCGTGGCAATCGGCAGCTGAAAGATGCCGAAACTCGCGCGGATCGCAAAGCCAAGCATCAAGACGACACAGCCAGAGATCAGGATAGGTGTGATAAGGGGGGATTTTGTCATGGCAATGCTCCGCACGGGTCCAACCATTGGGCCTCTGTCCGCGCAGGGTCAACCGCAGAATTGTGCGGCATACAAAGCGGGAAATCACCGTGACGCTTTGCGCATCCCCGACTATGCTGCCGGAAAACAAGGGGATGACGATGCAGGATTGGTGGCGCGGGTCGGTGATGTATCAGGTCTATCCCCGGTCCTTTCAGGATACCGATGGCAATGGCATCGGTGATCTGGCCGGCATCACGAAACGTCTGGACCATATCGCTGGCCTTGGCGTCGATACCGTCTGGCTGTCGCCCTTTTTTCGCTCGCCCATGGCCGATATGGGCT
>JANNBG010000708.1:0-1929 GCA_031385205.1 Rhodobacterales bacterium | reverse complement strand
GGCCCATGCACTTCGTCATTGGCCAGAAGATAGATCAGGTCGATCGCATTGGCCAGATTACGCTCATAATCGCCCTCTGCCGCCGCAATCACCGAGGGAGTCATGAAGTCGTGATTTGGCGCACCCGCCTGCATCAGGAAGCCTGACCGGAACAATTCCCCCACCAGCGGTTCAAACACCAGATTGGTCGCGAAGTATTGCTCCAGATAATCCGTCGCCCCCATGATGGTTTCGATGGCTTCACGGGTGCCTTGCCAAATCGGATCTTCCATCCAGGCCACTTTTCCCGCCTCGTCATCCCACCCCTTAATATCCATGCCGATTTCGGCCAGATACAGCGTGATGTCCTGCGACAGGCGCAGTTTGTAGGACGAGTTGGTCAACGTGGCATTGTTGATCATCTGGGTATAGCCATAGCGTTGCGCCTGCATCAGCGCCACACCAAGACCGAATTCCACATGTTTCCACGCGCCCAAATGCCGCTGCAAAACCTTGCTCCAGGCTGCGTCAAACGCCAGCGGCGCGCCGGATTTGCGACCGTTGTTGATAACCGCCTGCACCATCACCTCGATGCGCGACTGGCGCTGGTAATGCGTGCGTTCCCATTCCTGATCGGGCGCCCGAAACGCATGCCAGTTGCTGCTTTTGGCCTGCGTGCTGTCCTTTTCATAGGCACCCTTGCCATTCGGAAACGCGATGATCCAGTTCTGGATCAGATAGCGTTCCGGGTCTGGTTGCACGTCAACTGTGACGTCCTCGTAATGCGTTGCGCGCTTGGCACGCGGTTCAAAGTAGCGGTACTTGCGGCTTTCGGAATCCGCGAAAATCGCGGCCCCTGCGGCCCCGGAGCCGACTGAACTGGATGTGGCAACCATGTTTCTCTCCCTTTAGGTTTGGGGTTCAACCCCTTGGTATCAATGCGCTTTCACAGGCGCGGGCGCGGTGGACGGTGTGAACTTGTCAAAGAAGGTGCGTTCCGGATCAAAGTCCTGCATGAACAGAACCGGCTGCAACGCGTCGATCATCGGGGGGGGGCCGCAGGCATAGGCATCGGCATCCCCCTCGATCCCCAGGCGCTTTAATTCGGACTGCACCACCTGATGCACAAAACCCGTGGCACCATGCCAGTCCGGGTCCGTATCGGCGTGCGACAGCACCGGGATAAACGTCACATCGGGATAAGCGTCCGTGATGGCCGCGATGTCATCCAGATAGAACAGGTCCGCCCGCGTGCGCGCGCCGTAAAAGAAATAGACGCGCCGGTCTTCACCGCTGGCCACATGGTCGCGCAGGATCGACCAGATCGGCGACATGCCGGACCCGGCTGCCACCAGCACTATCGGTCCGGATCGTCCTTCGCGGCGGAAGCAGGAACCAAAGGGTCCACGGACGGTGACGGCGGCGCCGACTTCGATCCCGCCGGCGTCGAGCTCGTTGCTGAACTTTCCGTCGGGATATTTTTTGATGATGAAGCGGAGTTCCTGGGTTTGGTCCGGCGTATTTGCCATGGAGAACGAGCGCGTAATCTCCTCCCCATTTTTGGTCCTGACGGTGATGTCGACATATTGCCCCGCCCAGAATTTCATGGGGGTTTCGATTTCAATCTCGATGGCCCGGATGTCATGCGTCAGGTTTGACTTTGCTGTGATGCGGCCTTTGAAATTCTTCACGGCGATGGATTTCGACAGCAATTCTTCGTCGAAATTCAGCAATTCAATGATCAGATCTTCTTGCGCCAAAGACCGGCACAGCAGGATCCCGCCATTTTCACGCTCGCCATCTGACAAGGCAAATGTCGAATATTTCAGCAGCTCCACATCACCTTCCACAAGGTTGCATTTGCAGGCCGAGCATTGACCTTCCTTGCAGCCATGCGGCAGCGAAATGCCTTGGCGAAAAGCGGCGTCCAGCACGGTTTCGCCGTCCTCG
>JANNBG010000070.1:0-3516 GCA_031385205.1 Rhodobacterales bacterium | reverse complement strand
TGTCGTCGCCACCTGTGTCGCCGTCGTCGGTGCTGTCGTCGCCACCTGTGTCGCCGTCGTCGGTGCTGTCGTCGCCACCTGTATCGCCGTCGTCGGTGCTGCCTGTGTCGCCGTCATCCGTGCTGTCGTCACCGCCCGTGTCGCCATCATCCGTGCTGTCGTCACCGCCGGTGTCGCCGTCATCGGTGCTGTCGTCACCGCCGGTGTCGCCGTCATCGGTGCCGTCGTCACTGCCGCCGGTATCGCCATCGTCACTGCCGCCGGTATTACCATCGTCGGTGCTGCCCGTGTCGCCGTCGTCATTACCGCCGGTATCACCATCGTCATTGCCGCCGGTGTCGCCGTCGTCGGTGCTGCCCGAGTCGCCGTTATCTTCGCCTGTCGTTGGGTCCGGCGTATCGTCACCCGAACCGTTGTCATCGGTGCCGTCGCCATTGACATCATCATATTCCAGATCGCCTGGCTGTGGTGCGTTATCATCATTGCCACCGCGACGCACGAGGCGCACGAAATCATTGCCGCGTGCCGTATTCCCCACGCCCGGCGTCGTGTCGTCGCCGGATTCGACCACATCAACAGCGTTGGTCAAAATTTCACCGGTCGCAATATCGTAGACTGTCTCGACCTTTTTTGTGCCCTTGATCGCCTCGACCTTGATCTGTGTCGGGCCTGTTTGTATTTCGATGCGCTCGTAACCTTTGGCCTGGAAGGCAGCGATCACGCCATCTGCCGTGATCCCGGCCATTGCCATGCCAGCCGACATCGTCAGTGCGGCGGTCATCAGTCCCAGTGCGCGCATCCGGCGTTTCATGTGACGGTTCATTTCAGTGTCCCTTTCGATCGTGCCGTTGCGTGATTGCAAAGGCTGTACGTCTTGCCCTGTGAGGCGACTGCAGCGAAAAGGCCAAAAAAAGGCAGGCTTGGAAATTCATCTGAGGTTTAGAACACAATTTCTAAACTTCAGGCCAAACGGCATAAACTGCGGTTTATTTCGGGGTTATGACGCGCGTTTGCCCGGTTTTTCAGGCAAAATCTGCTGTGCGATGCCGGCACAGGTCAAATAGAGTGAGGTGACGATCAGGGCCCAGTCAACCAGAGCGGCTGGCTGAAAATCAACCCATGCAGACCATCCGGCGAAGACGACCCATGCGACGGACATGCCAAGGTTCAGACAATGCCAGCGCGGGGTGCGGGTGGGGTGAATGAATTTGAGGTTGGTGAACATGGTGATGGTCAAAAGAATCACCACCATCAGGATGATCTCTTTGCGCGGCTCAATCGCGAATAGAACCAGCACGACCATGTTCCAGCAAGCGGGAAAACCGGCAAAGGACTTGTCTTTGGTCTTCATGCGGGTGTCGGCGAAATAGATGACGGAGCCGTAGACGATGACGATGATGGCCAGCCATCCGGGCCAGCCGGGCAGCAGGTCTGATTGGAACAAGGCGAAAGCAGGGATGAAGACATAGGTCAGGTAATCGACAATGAGGTCCATCAGAACCCCATCATAGGTGGGCCAGTTTTTGTGGGTGTCAAAGCGGCGCGCAAGCGGGCCATCGACGCCATCGACGATCAGAGCGACGACCAGCCAAAGGAACATCAGGTTCCAGTCTTCCTTTACAGCAGCCAGCATGGCCAGCATGGCCAGAACGGCCCCGGTGGCAGTCAGAAGGTGGACGCAAAGGGCTTTGAGGCGGTCTGTCATATTGCTGTGATGGAACAAATTTGGCGGGCAGGCAAGTCACGCCCTTGGATGGGCCATGTCGTAAACCTCCATCAGGCGGGCGGCATCGACGGCGGTATAGGCCTGGGTGGTGGATAGCGAGGCATGGCCGAGCAGTTCCTGAATGGCACGCAGATCACCACCGGCGGACAGAAGGTGGGTGGCAAAGCTGTGGCGCATGGCATGCGGCGTGGCGGTGGCGGGCAGTCCGAGTTGCAGGCGGGATTTCTCCATCACCAACGCAATCAGGCGGGGGTTCAGGGGGCCGCCACGCATGCCACGGAACAAGGGGTCTTTGGCGGAAAGGTCATAGGGGCAGAGTCTGGCGTAGGCGGCGACGGCATCGCGGGCGGCGGGCAGGACGGGGACGAGGCGTTCGCGGCCGCCTTTGCCGGTGATGCGGATGACATCGGGCAAGGGGTGGGCATTGCCTTTGAGGCCGAGCGCCTCGGATATGCGCAGGCCGCAACCATAGAGCAGGGTGACAACGGCAGTATCGCGGGCGGCGACCCAGTCATTCGTGGATTGGTTGGAAACCGTGTCGATCATATCGCGCGCGCCGTCGATTGTCAGTGGGCGGGGCAGTTTGCGGCGGAACTTGGGGCCACGCAGCGACAGGATGGTGGTGGCATCGGTGCCGTCACGGTCGGCAATATGGGCGGTGAAGGATTTGACGGCGGAAAGGGCGCGGGCGAGCGAGCGGGCGGCAACGCCACGGCTGCGTTCATGGGCCATCCATGCGCGCAGATCGGATGGGGTGGCGTTGGTGAGGGTGTTCATTGCACCGTCACCCCGGTGTTGGGCGAAGAAGTGCAGATAGCCTGCAACATCGCGGTTATAGGCGGTGATGGTGTTGTCGGCGGCCCCATCGAGGGCGCGCAGGTGAGTGAGCCAGTTGGCCATGGCATCGGCCCATGCGGGGGGCAGGAAGGTGGCTATGACAGCCATTTGCGCATGCTGCGTTCAAAGACGGATGCAAAGAAGGCGAGCAGATCAGTGCCTTGGGTGGATTTGAACTGATGCGGGTCTTCGGCACCCAAGACCAGCATGCCGGGCAGGCGGCCTGTGCCGAAATCCAGTTTCAGCAGGGCTTCGGAGTGGATAAAGGCGGTGCGGTCGCCATAAATGGCATCGGAGGCGGGGATGGTTTGGCGCAAGGTGACGGGGCGCAAACTGACATTGCGCCCACCGGCGATGTAATTGGCGACAAAGCCGGGGGGGGCCATGAACAGCACATCGCCCAAACTGCGCAAGGCGGGTGTGTCGGCACTTTGCGCGGATTCGAGCACCAGCCGGGCACAATCAACGCGCAGGGTTTGGGCCACATTGGAGAGGGATTTCAGGAAATCCTCAAAATTCATCGGGTCGAGCATTTGCAGAATGGCGCGATGCACCTGATTGGTGCCCGCGAGGTTTTCGTAGGCGGCGGCAATGACGGTGCGGTGGGTATCTTCCAGCCGGTCGAGGCGCGCACCCATGCGTTCCATGGCAATACCGCGCAGATCGACGATATTGCTGCCCATGGCGCGTTCATTGGCGCGGGTCAGGGCATCCATCACATCGCGGTCGTCGAGCAGCACTTCGGGCATGGCCATGATGCGGTCGCGCAGGTCTTGTTCGATCATAAGGTGTTCAGTCCATTTTCGATATCTGGCGCGACTATAGAGTAACATGAAGATAAGGCCAAAGCCTTTTGTGATTACAGTATAATCTGCATTTGGGGGTGTGACCGGGCCGGTTCTGCGCTGTGGCATCTGGCATGGGGGTGGCGGGCGTGGCATATATGGGCGATC
>JANNBG010000692.1:0-5683 GCA_031385205.1 Rhodobacterales bacterium | reverse complement strand
GCGTTCGATGTGCCGTTTCTGGCGAACCTGCCGGGCATGGTGGTGATGGCTGAGGCGGATGAGGCAGAGCTGTTCCACATGGTGGCGACGGCGGCGGCGCATGATGCGGGGCCGATTGCGTTTCGGATTCCGCGTGGGGATGGCGTGGGGGTGGAGATGCCTGCGCGCGGTGTGCCGTTGGAGATTGGGCGGGGGCGCGTGGTGCGGGAGGGGAGCCGCGTGGCAATTTTGTCGTATGGTACGCGGTTGGCGGAGGTTCTGGTGGCGGCAGAGGCTTTGGCGGCAAGGGGGGTGGCACCGACGGTGGTGGACGCGCGGTTTGCCAAGCCGCTGGACCGGGATTTGATCTTGCGGATGGCGAGGGAACATGAGGCGCTGATTACGGTGGAGGAGGGGGCTGTGGGCGGGTTCGGGTCACATGTGGCGCAACTTCTGGCCGACGCGGGGGTGTTTGACCGGGGGATCAAGTTCCGGTCCATGGTGCTGCCGGATGTGTTCATCGATCAGGCCAGCCCGGAGGCGATGTACCGGGTGGCGGGGATGGACGCTGCGTGTATTGAGGCGAAGGTATTGGAGACGCTGGGCGTGGCGGTGGTGGGGAAGCGGGCGTAGAAATGGCAATACCGGACTTTCAAACTCTGATGCGTCCATATCTGCAGGTGATTGCAGAGGGTATAAATACCATCTCACAAGCTGAACCTATTTTGGCAGAGCGGCTAAAGTTGTCGGAGAGCGATTTTGAAGAGTTGCTTCCAAGTGGACGGCAAACGGTGTTTCGCAACCGCATGGGTTGGGCGCGAACTTACCTTTACAAAGCCGGCCTAATCGAGCGACCCAAGCGCAACTTTTATGTTGTCTCCGCTGACGGGGTTGCGGCGCTGCAAAAATTTCCGGAAATGATCCGCATGGCGGAACTGGAAAGCTATGCTCCCTATCGTGCGTGGAGGCTGCAAAGTGGCACAGTCGACGGCAATACGTTTGTGCCGTCAGTCGAACCTGATGCCGGAAAATCGCCGGAGGAACGCATCGCGCTGGACTTCCAATCCATCGAGGATGCACTCGTTGAGGATATTTTGGCGTCAGTACTTGTGATGCACCCAACCAAGTTTGAGCAACTTATCGTCGATTTGCTTCTCGCTATGGGCTACGGTGGCGGTGATCGAGCTATGGGCGAACGCATCGGTAAGTCGGGCGATGGCGGGATCGATGGGATTATTAATGAAGACGCGCTAGGGCTCGACGCAGTTTATGTGCAGGCGAAACGGTATGCGACTGAAAATCGGGTCGGCCGTCCCGCGTTGCAGGCATTCGTTGGGTCATTGACGGGCGAAGGGGCAAACAAGGGTGTGTTTGTGACGACGTCAGACTTCTCGAAAGAGGCGCGAGATTATCTGAACAAGGTCCAGCACCGCATCGTCCTGATCAACGGTGATCGTCTGGCGCGGTTGATGATCCAGCATGAAGTGGGTGTTCGGGCGCGCAAGACATATGTGCTGCGGTCGGTTGATGAAGATTACTTTTCGGAGTTTTGAAACCCTAACCCCCCCATCACCCCCCTTGCCGCCTGCGTCACCGCCCCCATCGTTCCGCCCAGTATCACGTTTCGGTCGAATACAGCGCCATCGGCGAGAACCCCCCTTAGCGCCGCGCCAAAAGCCTGCCGCAATTCCGTGCCGATGTTGAATTTGCACACCGCCGAATCGCGCGCCAACCGACTGCGCAGGTCGGCCGACAGCCCGGAACCCCCATGCAGCACCAAGGGCAGACCCGGACAAGCGGCCTCGATTGCGCGCAGGCGGGTCCAGTCCAGCACGCCACCCGGTGCGGTCATCAGGTGGGTGTTGCCGACCGCCACAGCCAGTGCGTCGATGCCTGTGGTTTGCATCAGTGCTGCCTCGGCGGGCACCGTGCCCAAAGACTCCGCCCCCCCTGCATAACCCACGAAACCCACCTCCGCCTCCACCGACACGCCTGCAGCGTGGGCCATCGTGACAATGGCCGCCGTCTGATCCACGTTTTGCACAATGGGCAGTTTCGATCCGTCAAACATCACCGATGTAAACCCGCAATCCACCGCCTGCTGGCACACCAAAAGCCCCTCACCATGGTCCAGATGGGCGACCACCGGCACAGAGGCCCCTTCGGCCAGCACCCGGAACATCGCGCCGAACACGCGCAGCGGCATGTGCGCCCGCGCGCCGGGGCCGCATTGCAGGATCACGGGCACGCCTTCCGCCTCGGCGGCATTCACATAGGCGCGGGCGTCTTCCCAGCCTTGCACGACAAGCCCGGCCACGGCGTAACGGCCCGATAGCGCGGGCAGCAACACATCGCGCAGGTTTGCCACGGTCATTTGAACGCCGCGATCATGTTTTTGATGCCGGGGATCGTTTCGATCTGATCGGCATGGCTGGGTTGGAAATACTGCACCAAAGACCGCTGCGATAGTCCGCCCAGAATGGTGAAATAATACATCTCATACCCCGGCAGCACGCAGCAGGGGTGATAGCCTTTATCCAGCGCAATCGTGGAGCCATCGACGATGTGATACGCCTCGCCCGGCACACCATCCTGCCGTTGCAGCATCTGCACGCCAGACCCATGCGGTGGGTTGAAGCGAAAGTTATAGGCCTCGTCATGGCGCGTTTCAATCGGCAGGCGGTCGGTGTCATGCTTGTGGCTGGGAAAGCCGGACCAGCCACCGGTGCCCACGGTATAAAGCTCCGACACCAGCAGACGGCCGACACGGCCATGGTATTTGGTGCCAAGGATATGCTTGATCTTGCGGTGGGTCTTGGTGTCATCGGAGCCGTATTGAATGGCGTCGATGTCGGCAGCACGCACGGCAAACGCCGGCAACACTGCATCAAACCGGGCACCAGCGATGAAGATTTCAGCCATATCAGAGCCACATGTGATCTGCGCCGCCAGCCCCGTGGGCACATAGACGCCTTCAGGTTCACCGTCCCAGACATTTGCGCGGCGTGTGCCGATCTGCGCAAAGGTTTCCGTGCCAATCGTCACATCAACAGTGCCCGTGGCAGGCACGATGCAGGTTTCGTAGCCCTGCACCTGCAAGGCGAAGCTTTGCCCGCGCGTCAGTTTGACGATGTTGAAATAGACGATAGGCACCTGCGGATCATCCACGCCGATGATTGCGGCATTGCGGTTGTCAAAGGGGGCGATATGCATGGGTATTCCTTGCGATAAAGGCATCGAGTTGCGCGGTATCGGGTGATGCGGGCGCACAGCCCACGCCTGCCACGATGATCGCCGCCGTGGCCGCACCGCGTGCAACGGCATTGGGCAGCGTGTGGCCTTGGGCCAAGCCTGCCATCAGGCCGCCCATGAACCCATCGCCCGCGCCCATGGGTTTGAGGGCCTGCACGGGAAAGATCGGTGTGGTGAATTCATAATCCGGCGTGATCGTCACGGCCCCGCGTTCGCCCATCTTATAGACGCAGAACGCACTCTGGTGCGCCAACATGCGCGCATGGGACAGGCCCTCGTCTATGCCACCGGCAATCAGACCAAATTCCTCATCATTGCCGATCACCACATCCGCGCGCTTCGCCGCCTGCCCGCAGATCGCCGCCGCGTCAGACCCCCAGGAATAGGGCCGATAGTCGATGTCCAGCACGACCAGCGCACCTGCGGCCCGCCCCCGCGTCATGGCGTGGAATGTCGCCGCACGCGATGGGTCCATCGCCAGCGCCGTGCCTGTGACGATGAGTGCGCCCACGCCCGCAAAATCCACCGCATCCACATCTGCCATGGTCAGCGCAAAGTCTGCTGCGCCATTGCGATACAGCACCGATTCGGGTGCAACGCGCGTTTCCACCACGGCCAGTGAATTGCGCGTGCCAGCCTCTGCCCGCACATGGCGGTAATCCACGCCATATCCTGCCAACTGCCCCACGCAGAACCGCCCGATGGCATCATCCGATACACAAGTCAGCAGCGCCGCCTGGCATCCCTGCCGGGCCAAGGCCACCGCGATATTGCCTGCAGACCCGCCACTGGCGGTGGTAAATGCCCGCGCGTCCTCGATCCGCGCGCCCGGCGGATCAGCGTACAGGTCCATGCCCACGCGACCAAGGATGACAAAGCGGTTCAGCGGAAGACGATCAAAGATTTGCATGCGTTGCCCTTTGCGTGCTGATAGTGATTGACCGGTGGCGTGGTCAGACGATACACGCTTTGCAATCGGTTGCAAAATGCTTTCGGAGGCTGCCCCATGCGCATGATCGGTATCGGAATTGTGGGCGGCGGTTATATGGGCAAGGCCCATGCGGTGGCAATGTCCGCGGTGGGGGCAGTGTTTGAAACAACGCTGCGGCCACGGCTGGAAATGGTCTGTGCGACAACCGAGGCTTCGGCAGAACGGTATCGGGCGGCGTTCGGGTTTGCGCGGGGCACAAGCGACTGGCGGGTGCTGGTGGCGGATCCGTTGGTCGAGGCGGTGGTGATTGCGTCACCACAGGCGTTTCACCGGGAGATTGCGCTGGCGGCGTTTGCGCGGGGCTTGCCTGTGTTCTGCGAAAAGCCGCTGGGCGAGACGCTGGCCGACAGCCGGGCGATGGTGGCGGCGGTTGGCAGCAATGTGAACATGGTGGGGTTCAACTACATTCGCACGCCGGCATCGCAATACGCGCGGCATTTGGTGGCAAGTGGCGCGATTGGCGATGTGACATGGTTCCGGGGGGAGCATACGGAAGATTTCGAGGCGGACGCGACAAAGCCAGCGACATGGCGGAGCCATGGGCAGGCAAACGGCACGATGGGGGATTTGGCGCCGCATATGGTGAACGCGGCCTTGGCGCTGATCGGACCGATTTCGTCGCTGATTGCGGATATCGAGACGGTACATAAGGTGCGCCCGGGGCCGGATGGGCCGCAGGCGGTGACCAATGACGATCAGGCGCAGATGATGTGCCGCTTTGCAGGCGGGGCGATGGGGCATCTTTCCTTCAGCCGCGTGGCGACGGGGCGAAAGATGGGCTATGCCTATGAAATCACAGGCACAAAGGGTGCGATCCGGTTCGATCAGGAAGATCAGAATGCGCTGTGGTTGTACCGGATGGATGATCCTGTGGGGCAAAAGGGATTCCGCAAAATCCTGATGGGGCCGGAGCATCCGGATTATCTGGCGTTTTGCCAAGGTCCGGGGCATGGCACGGGATACCAGGACCAGATCATCATCGAAGCGCGTGATTTTCTGCGGGCGATTGAAACGGGCGCGCCGGTTTGGCCGACGTTTCAGGATGGCATGGAGGTCAACCGGGTGATTGCGGCGGCGCATGCGTCGCATGCCGCGCGCGGTTGGGTGGAAATTGAAAACTTCTAGGGGAATGGAATGATCCGTATCGGGAATGCGCCGTGTAGCTGGGGTGTGGAGTGGGCGGGTGATCCGCGTAATCCTGACTGGCGTGATGTGCTGCGTGATTGTGCGCAGGCGGGGTATAAGGGCATCGAGCTGGGGCCTGTGGGGTTCATGCCGGAAGACCCGGCCATTCTGGCAGACGCTTTGGCGGAACATGACCTGACGCTGATTGGTGGCGTGGTGTTCAGGCCTTTCCATGACCCGGAGGCGTGGGATGATGTGTGGGATGGCGCGCAGCGCACCTGCAAGGCGCTGGTGGCGCATGGCGCGCAGCATCTGGTGCTGATCGACAGCATATCT
>JANNBG010000671.1:0-3688 GCA_031385205.1 Rhodobacterales bacterium | reverse complement strand
TCGAGGCGACTGTGGACTCACGCAGGCCCGATCCGGGGCGGATGTTGCAGGCCTATACGCAGGCGGCGGCGTCCCTGAACCTGTTGCGGGCGTTTTCCACCGGGGGTTTCGCAGACATTCACCGGGTGCATTCCTGGACGCTGGGCTTTGCGGAACATGACAAGGCGGAACGCTACCGCGAGCTGTCGAACCGCATCTCGGACGCCTTGGATTTCATGAATGCGGCGGGGGTGAATGCCGAAACCAGTACTGCGCTGGCCACGGTGGATTTCTATACCAGCCACGAGGCGTTGTTGCTGGAATATGAGGAAGCGCTCTGCCGGATTGACAGCATCACGGGTGTGCCCGTGGCGGGGTCGGGGCATATGATCTGGATTGGTGATCGCACGCGGCAGCCGGACGGCGCGCATGTGGAGTTTTGCCGGGGCGTGCAGAACCCGATCGGGTTGAAATGCGGACCGACAACCACGGCAGATGATTTGAAAGTGCTGATGGCCAAGCTGAACCCGGCCAATGAGGCGGGGCGGTTGACGCTGATCGCGCGGTTCGGGGCGGGCAAGGTGGGCGAAAACCTGCCGCGTCTGATCCGGGCGGTGCGAGAGGAGGGCGCCAATGTTCTGTGGTCCTGCGACCCGATGCATGGCAACACGATCAAGGCGGCATCAGGCTATAAGACGCGGCCATTTGAGAGCGTTCTGCGCGAAGTGCGGGAATTCTTTGGCGTGCATAAGGCGGAAGCCACGATCCCAGGCGGGGTGCATTTCGAGATGACAGGGCAGGATGTGACGGAATGCACGGGCGGTTTGCGCGCGGTATCGGACGAGGATCTGTCGGATCGGTATCACACGGCGTGCGACCCAAGGCTGAACGCGTCACAGGCGTTGGAGCTCGCGTTTCTGGTGGCGGAAGAGCTGGCCGGGTTTAGGGCGGATAAGCAGCGGATTGCGTTGTAAATCGTAGGGTGGGTGCCAACCCACCATCGGAAACGGTGGGTTTCACCCACCCTACGATTTCACCAGCCGCAGATAGGGCACCAGTTTCGGTCCGGTAAATGCCACCGGTGCCTCGGCCATTTCCAGCACCGGGGCGACCGTCCCCAGCGTATCCGTCAACACATGCGCGATGTGAAACCGTCGTGGCGTGCGCCCGATGCCGCCCTCCAGCGCCACGCATCCCAGTGCCAGATCGCACCGCCCGTCATCGCCCAGCAGGGGCAGCAGCAGCATCCGGCCTGACAGCGTCGGGCGGCCCAGCCCGCGTTCTGCCTCCAGCACCAAAGTTGCTGCCACACCGCTGGTAAACACCCGGCGCAGCACGGCTTCCAATGCGGCCCGTGCCATCGGGTCAAACAGCGCCGACAGCGGCATGCCACGCACTTCCATCCCCATCAGATCGGTCAGCGTTGCACCGCCCAGCCGGATGCGCGCCATGCCATTTGCGACCTGTTCCAGCATCAGCACCTGCCCCAAGGCCCCTGCCATGCCGCGCGGATCAATCTGGTCGCGCCGGGGCAGGGCGGTGCCATGACGCAAGCCTTCCCAATAAGCGCGCACTTCGGCCAGACCCGTCACTGGCCCCTTTTGTCCCCTGCCGCCAAACCGGATCACCATCTTGCTGCCCTCAACATCGCTTGTTCCTGCTGTTGCGCGGTGGCATGGTTAACCTTGCAACAACATGTCTTACCCTTCCGTTAAGATACCCCAGATCGTGTCAATTTGGCCGGAAATCTTTACAAATGGTAAACGCTGGGAAGGGCTCGGATGACCATATCAATGACAGGCTTTGCCGCACGCCGCGCAACGGGGGCCGGGGCGACCTGGGTGTGGGAGATGCGGGGCGTCAATGGCAAGGGCATGGACCTGCGCTACAAGGTGCCCGAATGGATCGACGGGCTGGAGGCGGGCATCCGCGCGCAGGTGGGGGCTGCGATGACGCGCGGCAACATCATGCTGACGCTAAAGGTTGTGCGCGAGGCGGATGGTGAAGGGTCGGTGCGGTTGAACCGGGTGGCGCTGGGGTCGGTGCTGCAAGCGTTGCATGATGTGGAACAGGCGGCGATGGCTGTGGGTGTGACCTTGGCACAGGCTAACCCGGCGGTTGTGCTGGCTGTGCGCGGGGTGCTGGTGGGGGGGGTGGGGGATGCGGAAACGGTCGCCCTGCGTGAGGCCTTGCTGGCGGATTTGCCGCATCTGATTGCAGATTTTCAGGCGATGCGGGGCAGTGAAGGGCTGGCGATTGCGGGCATCATCGGTGGGCAGTTGGATGTGATATCGGACCTGCTGGCCAAGGCCAAAGCCGCCGCTGCGGGGCGCGAATCCCAGATCGCGCCGCAAATGCGCGAGGTGTTGCAGCGCCTGCTGGCCGAGGTGCCGCTGGATGAGACGCGGCTGGCGCAGGAACTGGCCATTCTGGCGGTCAAGCAAGATGTTGCGGAGGAGCTGGACCGCCTCAAGGCACATGTAAAGGCGGCGAGGGTGTTGCTGACGGAGCCCGCCGCCGTGGGGCGCAAGCTGGATTTTCTGGTGCAGGAATTCATGCGCGAGGCCAATACGCTGTGTTCAAAGGCGGCGAATATTCATCTGACGCGCATCGGGCTTGACCTGAAAACGGTGATCGATCAGATGCGTGAACAAATTCAGAATGTGGAGTAAAGGGTGCAGCGCAAGGGGCTTTTGCTGATCCTGTCATCGCCTTCGGGGGCGGGGAAATCGACGTTGGCGCGGCGGTTGATGGCGTGGGATACGACGATGCGGTTTTCGGTATCGGCCACGACACGCCCCCCGCGTGAGGGGGAATTGGACGGGCGTGAATACTATTTCCGCAGCCGCGACCAGTTTGAAAACCTCGTGAAGATGGGCGAGATGCTGGAACATGCGGAAGTGTTCGGTAACCTTTATGGCAGTCCCCGCGCACCGGTGGAGGCGGCGATGGCCGAAGGGCGCGATACGCTGTTTGACATCGACTGGCAGGGTGGCCAGCAAATCCGCAATTCGGCCTTGGGGCGCGATGTGGTGTCGGTGTTCGTTTTGCCACCTTCGATTGCAGAACTGGACCGGCGGTTGCGGACGCGCGGGCAGGACAGTGATGACGTGATCGCGGGCCGCATGGCGAAAAGTCAGTCAGAAATCAGCCATTGGGCGGAATATGACTATGTGCTGGTGAATGATGATATCGACAGCACGTTCAATGATCTGGCGGTGATCCTGCTGGCGGAACGGCTGCGGCGTGACCGGCAGCCGGAACTGTCTGGCTTTGTGCGCGGGCTGAACAAGGAGTTTACGCAGCGATGATCTATGGGTTTGAGGGCCAAACGCCGGAGATTGACCCCGATGCATGGGTGGCACCCGGCGCGCATGTGATGGGCAAGGTTCGTTTGGCTGCAGGGGCGTCAGTGTGGTTTGGCGCGGTATTGCGCGGCGATAATGAGTGGATCGCCGTCGGTGCGCGCAGTAATATTCAGGAAAACGCGGTGCTGCATACGGATTGGGGCTATCCCTTGGTGATCGGGGATGATTGCACGATCGGGCATAAGGCGATGCTGCATGGCTGCGTGATCGGCTGCGGCACGCTGATCGGGATGGGGGCGACGATCCTGAACGGCGCGACGATTGGCAAAGGGTGCCTGATCGGGGCCTGTGCGCTGGTGACCGAAGGCAAGGATATCCCGGATGGGTCTTTGGTGATGGGC
>JANNBG010000636.1:0-2530 GCA_031385205.1 Rhodobacterales bacterium | reverse complement strand
ATATCAAACCCCCAATGCAGACAGAAATTCGCATCCTCTGCCGCTACCGCAGACCGCGCCATCACCGGTGCGATGCGGTCCCAATCCACCCATTCACGTTGCAAACCGCCCAAACGCGCGCTTTCCTGCATCTGATAGATGTTGATGGGTGGCGATAAAAAGCTGAACAGCACAATCAGCAGCGCATAAAACCCGACCACCCCCAGCAACCCACGCCCCAGCCAGACCAACACCCGCCGCCGCCGCGATAGCAGACCAACGGCTGGCTTGGCCCGCGATTTGCGCGCGCGCGGTTTGGTCACTTTTTCGGGGTCAACGTCGGCCATGCAGCAGCGTTAAACAGCACGCCCCACAGGCGTCAAGTGCGCCCGCCACCCAACTGATCCGAAGGGCGGCCCAAGGGATGGACGGGTTCCAGAAACGCCTTCAGTTTCGCATCCGTATCCGCCGAAAGTGAGGTCTGGATGACCCGCCCCTTGCCCTGAAACGGCGCCAGCCGCGCCAGCACTTTTTCGGCGCTCATCTTGCGCACCAGCAGACACAAGGCCGAACCGCCCCGGTCCAGTGACGCCCCCACATCCCGCATGAACACATCGTTGATGCCGATATCCGTTGCCCGCCCGGCCAGCGCCCCCGCCCCCGCGCCCACAGCAGCCCCCATCAGCGGGTTCAGGAACAACAACCCGATCAACACACCCCAGAACGTGCCCCCCACCGCACCCGATGCTGTCAGGTTCACCGCCTGATGCAGTTTCACCGCGCCATCCGTGGCCTTGGTGACCACCACCACATCCTCCATCTCGATCAGGTATTCCGTCTGCAGTTTGACCAGTTCCGCCCGCAGGCTGAACGCCGTGGCTTCGTCCTGAAAGGCAACGATGATAAGGTCTGACATGCGATTCTCCTGCGTGCGGGTGACTGTTGCGCGCAGTCTACCACATCCAAAGCGGTTTGAGCGCGTCTTTCGGACCCACCCTGTGATTGTCCCAGTCTAGGATACGACCTTTGGGATCACGCTCAGTTGGGGGCGCTGCAGGGCTGTTTCTTCTGCCGTGTCGAACAGACTCTCCAGAAAATACGCCGACAGTTCCGCCCGCCCCGACAGGCCCGATTTGCGATAGATCGCTTGCGCCTGCTGGCGGATCGTCGCCTCTGACGTATCGCGCGCAATGGCGATTTCCTTCAATGATGCGCCTTTCAGCATCAGGCCCGCCACATCCACCTCGGCCCCAGACAGATGCCATTGCCGGAACTGATCGTCGATGGCCTGGCCCAAGGCTGCGATTTCATTCCGACGTTGCACCCGCCAGGTTTCGCCCTGCGCAATCGACCGTGCCAGATTGTTGGTCATCGCCAGCTGGCTTTCGCGCAAATCCATCACACCATGCACAGACCACGCAACCGCCCCCATCGCCCCCACCAGAATCACCTTTTCCGCCAGATCGACGGCAATTTCGCTCCACGCCGGGATTTCCGGCCCCTGCAGCAGATCAACCGCCGACAGGCCCGCGATGATCGCCACCATGAAGAAGAACAGAACAATCAGTCTTTTGGTCGGCATGATGGTTCCTTTGCATGACGGGCCATTCGGTGCAGCAGGCTAGACGCGGGCGTTGGCGGCACACAATCCGCCATATGCGATAAAGACGGTCATCCGGCGTCAGGCGGATTTTCGGAAGGTCAACCATCGCCCTATCCTTCAGGGGCTCACTGCACCCCTTGAAAGGAGAGGCTACCATGAACCCGATGCAAACCACAGTCTTTTGCCTGTGCGTCACGCTTATCTCGGCGCCAGTTGCACATGCCGCAGACCCCGTGCTGCCCGTCTTTGACGCCGCCGACTTTGCCACGCCAAAGCCGAACGCCTATTTCCCGCTGGACATGGGCAGCAGCAGCACACTCAGCGGTACCCGTACCGATGGCAAACCCGTTGTCGAATACGACGTGCTGACCGTTCAGGGCCCGGGCCTAACGATCATGGGGGTGCCCACTATTCTGATGCTGGACGAGGCCTTTGCCGATGGCGTGATGGTCGAACGCTCGTTCGACTATTTCGCCGCCGATCAGGACGGCAACATCTGGTACTTTGGCGAGGATGTGACGAATTTTCGCTATGACGATGCCGGCAAATTCCTGGGCACAGACAGCAAGTCCGCCTGGCGGGCGGGTGTGAACGGCGCCTTGCCAGGCATATCCTTACCCGCGGCACCGGTGGTGGGTCTGACCTTGTTCCAGGAACAGGCCCCCGCGGATGAAGCAATGGATTACGCCGAGGTGGTGGCCGTGGGCCTCGATATCACAGGCCCCGCAGGCACGTTCCATGACGTGATCCAGATGTTCGAGGCCAGCACAGTGGAGCCTGACCTGCGCGAGTTCAAATACTACGCCCCCGGTGTGGGCATGATCCGCGCCGACGAAGACCTGTCAAAGGCGCGAGATAACCCCGGTCTTGTGGCAGAACTGCAGCCGTAACGCGGATTGCCATGGGTGTGATCGGCACCCATGGCAAATCTTGCCAATTCTTGCCAAA
>JANNBG010000628.1:0-2081 GCA_031385205.1 Rhodobacterales bacterium | reverse complement strand
GCTGATGGAGGTGCTGGCGGCGCGGCGGTTCTACCTCGGGCCGGGCGAAGAGGCGCGCTATATGAAGCTGGTGCTCAATACGCTGGTTGGTGCCACAGCTTCGATCTTGGGCGAGGCACTGGTGCTGGGCGAAAAGGGTGGCCTGACTGCCGATCAGATGATGGGCGTGATTTCGCAAAGTGCGGTCGCCTCGCCGTTGATGGATTACAAGCGCGAGATGATTGCACAGATGGATTTCAGCCCGGCCTTTTCGGTCGGGCAGATGATCAAGGATTTCACCCTGATTGCCGACGCGGCCCGCGACAAACAGGTGCCGATGTATGTCGCCAATCTGATCTTGCAGCAGTATACTGCCGCTTCGAACGCCGGATATTCCGAACAGGATTTCTTTGCGTTGTTCGATTGGATGCGCCGGACCAGCGGCTTGGGCAACGACGCCTGACCGCGCGGGGGCGCAAGGATGGCCGCGATGACCCAGACCACCGGCAAGCTTTCGGATCACGAACTGTCGCGGGTCATCGATTTTCTGCGCAAGATCCGCGCGCCGTTTGATGCGGGCATTCCCAGTGCCAAGCCCGACCCCTATTGGAATATCGTGCTGGAACTTGTGGACAGCTATCTGCAACGCCTGCCGGTCGACATGTCCACCCTGATCGACCTGTCCCAGACCAGCTATGGCACCGGCAACCGGCTGATCACAAAGCTGATCGAGGAAGGCCTGATCGACCGCGTGCCGCGCGGTCCGCGCCACAAGACCACGTTTCTGGCCCCCAACCCCCGGCTGATCGCGGCCTTTGTCGATTATGCCACGCAGATCAAGGCGCATCTGGCCAAGACCTTTGGCCTGCGGTCAGGCAGCGAGACGGAAGAGTATTATTTTGGCGGGTCCTATTTTGCCGCCCATATCATCGCGCCCTTGCAAGGCACCGACATCTCGTCTGCCGCCCTTCGCAACATCCGGTTCTTGTTGCATGACGACAATTACTTTGCCTCGATGCGCAACATGTGGTCGGATTTCCGCAATGATATCGGCCGCAAAAGCAGCTTTGACCTGCGCCACTTGCCCGAATTGTATGACCGCGCGGTCGAGTCGCTGAGCGATCCTGCCACCGCCTATGACGTGGTCGCGCTGAACATGCCCTGGCTGGGCCGTTTCGCGGATGCGGGGCTGTTGTCGCCCTTGGACGACGTGTTGCCGGATGCGGCGATCAACCCTTTGGATTTTCACCCCTCGGTCTGGAACACCGGGCGCTGGAACGGGCAGCAATATGGGATTCCGATCTATTGCACGGTCGAGATTCTGACCGCCCGGCGCGATCTGTTCGAGGCCGCCCATATCGCCTATCCGCATCATTTTGATGACACCATCGCCGCCGCCCGCGCCCTGCACCGGCCTGACCGCGAGCAGTATGGTATCTCGTGGAACGCCGCGCGGGGGATGCCGATTGCCCATAGTTTCATGTTCTTTCTGGCCTCGTCGCATGGGTCGGTGATCGAGATGCCGCGCAAACATGAAAACTGGATCGACAGCATCGACCCCAAGAACCTGCAACTGCGCCTGAACAGCCCCGAGGGGTTGGCCGCCATCGGTTATATGCGCCAACTGGCCGAAGTGTCGCCCCCCGGGATCGAAACCTTTGACGCTGACCGCAACCTGGAGTGTTTCATGTCAGGTCAGGCAGCGATGGCCTATAGCTGGACGATGCGGGCGGCCCGGCTGGAACACGAACTGGGGTCCAAGGTGAAACGGCGGGTGGCTTATCTGCCGCCGCCGGTTCTGAGTGGCCGTCAACCAACTGCCCCGGTGGGTGGCTTTCTGTTGACGATCCCTAACTACGTGCCCGCCGGGCGCAAGCGCGAGATCCTGAATGCCATCGCATGGATGGCCTCGCCCGAGGCGATGAAGGCCCATGTGCGCAACGGATTTCCGGTCGCACCCCGCTTTTCGGTCTGTGCCGACCCCGAAGCGCTGGCCTCTTCGCCGATCGTCAGCTTTATCGACCGTATGGCCCGGCGCAACGAGTTGAACACTTGGTCCCGCCCACCCCTGCCCGAATATATCGACATCGAACGCGCCTTGG
>JANNBG010000608.1:0-2259 GCA_031385205.1 Rhodobacterales bacterium | reverse complement strand
CAAATACCTGGTATGGCATGATAGAAAATGACACCAGAAAATAGGTTAATGCGAGGAAGTCTTGTTTTCTCGACATAGCTTGCTCCTGTTTGCACAACTATGTTGTCAGTTTTGATTTCCTTTTCAAAGTGTTTTCTTTGGCGCGTAGTTTTAGATAACTATTACTCATCGCACCCTCACCCCCACGTCGGATGAAACCTGCCCGCAGGTGACGCCGTAAAAATCTCGCACCCCGTGGCTGTCACCCCCACCGTATGTTCAAACTGCGCCGACAAGGATTTGTCCCGCGTCACCGCCGTCCAGTCGTCCGCCAACACCTTCGTCTCAGGCCGCCCCAGATTGACCATCGGCTCGATCGTAAAGAACATGCCTTCCTCCAGCACCGCCCCAGACCCTGCCCGCCCGTAATGCAGCACATTCGGCGGCGCATGGAACACCCGGCCTAACCCATGCCCGCAGAAATCGCGCACCACGCTCATCCGGTTCGCCTCCACATAGCTTTGGATCGCAAACCCGATATCGCCAAAGGTATTGCCCGGCTTTACCGCTGCAATCCCCCGCATCAGGCCTTCATGCGTGACCTCGATCAACCGCTCCGACTTCCTTGCCAGCGAACCCGCCACATACATGCGTGACGTATCGCCGAACCAACCATCCACGATCACCGTCACATCCACATTCAGGATATCGCCATCCATCAGCACCTTGGGCCCCGGAATGCCGTGGCACACCACATGGTTCACCGAAATGCAGCTGGCGTGTTTGTAACCCTTATAGCCAATCGTCGCTGATACCACGCCGCGCCGTCCAATCTCATCCGTGATGACATCGTCAATCGCCCCCGTCGTCACCCCCGGCACAACCAAGGGCGTTACCATATCCAGAATCTCCGCCGCCACCCGCCCGGCCACCCGCATGCCTGTGAAATCTGCATCCTCATAGATGCGAATGCCGTCCCGGGTAATGCGACCACGCATGTCGTCCAAAGTCATTCTCCTGTGCGAACCTGAATATATGCCCTGTTGCGGGTCTTGGCCAGAGGCCCCTATACCGTTGCAAAGCGGCAGGAGGCACAGATGACAAACCCAACGGCGGCGATGCTGGTGATCGGCGATGAAATCCTGTCGGGGCGCACGCGCGAAGGCAACGCACATTATCTGGCGGGCGAACTGACGTCGCGCGGTATCCGCCTGATGGAAATGCGCGTGGTCGCCGATGACCAGCCTGCCATCGTGGCAGCGGTCAACGCCTTGCGGGGCGCGTGGGACCATGTGTTCACATCGGGCGGCATCGGCCCCACGCATGATGACATCACGGCAGACGCGATTGCAGCGGCGTTTGGGGTGGCCATCACCCACCGGGCCGATGCGATGGCCCTGCTGACCGCACATTACGACCGCGCGGGGTTGCCGTTTAATGAGGCGCGCCAGCGGATGGCGCGCATCCCGGATGGCGCAACCCTGATCGACAACCCGGTCAGCACGGCACCGGGATTTACGCTTGCCAATGTGCATGTGATGGCAGGTGTGCCCAACATCTTTGCGGCGATGGTGGCCAGCGTGTTGCCAACGCTGACGGGCGGTGATCCCCTGCTGTCACAATCCCTGCGCGTCAACCGGGGTGAAGGCGATATTGCCGGGCCGTTCGGCGCCTTGGCGGCCGCATTCCCTGATCTGGTCATGGGGTCATATCCGTTTACCCTGAACGGGGCATATGGAACCAATCTGGTGATCCGTGGCACGGATGCCGCACGTCTGGATGCAGCCATGCTGCGGCTGATGGCGCTGTTCGGATGACGCCTGCGGATCTGTCAAACGTGATGGAGGCAACATGGCCACCCGCACGGGCATGGCGCGCAGGACCATGGACGCTGCGTGACGGCGCATGTGGCGGCAAACGCGTATCGGCGGCAACGGTTGAAGGGCTTTGGTCAGTCGACGATGTGCAAATGGCCGAGGCGGCAATGCGCGACGTGGCGCAAAAGCCCTTATTCCTGATCCGCGATGGTGATGGCGCACTCGACACCGCCTTGGCCGCGCGCGGCTATGCGATCATCGACCCCGTTGTCGCCTATTCCGCCCCCGTCACCCGGTTCGACGCCCCGGCCCAGATGACCACCTTTCCGCACTGGCCCCCCCTTTCCATCGCTGAAAACCTTTGGGCCCATTGCGGCACAGACCCCGCCCGCATCGCCATAATGCACCGCGCCAAAAACCCCAAGACGGTGATCCTGTCGCGCGCGGCGGATCATCCGTCCGG
>JANNBG010000605.1:0-2574 GCA_031385205.1 Rhodobacterales bacterium | reverse complement strand
ATTTCACCGATCTGTCCGTGCTGGGCGGCCCTTACGCCGGTGCCCTGCAGGCTGATGCCCAGTTTACTGGCACGCCAGATGCTGGGCATATCACCCTGAAAGGCACCGGCACCGCGCTTGCCATGGGCAGGCCGCAGGTCGACAACCTGCTGCGCGGCACCTCGCAACTGGATGTCGATGCCACCCTGACCGCAGGCACTGTTGACCTCAAGCGTGCGACCGTGACCGCCGCCAACCTGATCGCCACCCTGACCGGGCGCATTGCCGCCGCAGGCAGCGATGTGAAGGCCGATCTGCGCTTTCCCGACCTGTCCGCCCTTGGCCGAACCTATCGCGGCGCGCTAACTGCCAATGCCACGTTTGTTGGCACGCCCACCACCGCCCAGATTACCGTGAAAGGCCAAGGCACCGGCCTTGCCGTCGGTCAGGCCGAAGCGGACCGCCTGCTGAAAGGCACATCCACCCTTTCCGCTGACCTTGCCATCAAGGATGGCGTCATCGTCCTGAACCGCGCCCAGATTGCCAACCCGCAGGTCACCGCCACTGCCAAAGGCACCGTCGCCGGGGCCACCACCGACCTCAACCTTGACGCTCGCCTTACGAACCTCGCCCTCTTGCTGCCTGACTTTCCCGGTGCCGCCTCCCTTGCCGGAAAGGTCGCCCAGAACGCCCAAGGCTATGTGCTTGACCTCAAAGGCCAAGGCCCCGGCCAGATCAATGCCACCGTCAAAGGCACCGTTTCCCCCAGTTTTGCCCGTGCCGACCTCGCCCTGAAAGGGTCCGCACAGGCGGGTCTTATCAACGCCTTCATCGACCCCACCAATATCGCCGGTGGCATCACGTTTGACATGCGCTTGTCCGGCCCCTTGCAGCCCTCATCCCTGTCAGGCCGCGCCTCGCTGAATGACGGGCGTGTCGCTGGCCCCGATCTGCCCTTCGCCCTCACCGGCGTCAACGCCACCGCAGACCTTTCATCAGGCCGCGCCGATATCGCCATGGACAGCAGCATTTCCACCGGTGGCAAGCTGGGTCTGCGCGGCACTGTCGGCCTCGCCGCACCCAACAACGCCGACCTGACCGCCACCCTGCAACGCTTTGTCCTACGCGACCCCGACCTGTTCCAGACCCGTGGCAATGGCACCCTGACCATCCAGGGCCCCCTCGCGGGTGGCGCACAAATCGCAGGCCGCATCGCCCTGATCGAGACCGAGGTCCGCGTGCCCAGCAGCGGTTTCAGCGGCTCTGGCGCCATTGCCGACCTTCAGCACATCAACGAACCCGCCCCTGTCCGCCAAACCCGCATCTATGCAGGCTTGCTGGGCCAGAATGGCACCGCGTCCGGCAACGGCAGCAGTACCGCTTACGGCCTTGACCTTGAAATAGCCGCCCCCAACCGCATGTTCATCCGGGGCCGTGGTCTGGATGCCGAACTTGGCGGGTCGCTGCGCCTGCAAGGCAGCACCGCCAACATCATTCCCGTCGGTGCGTTTGAACTGATCCGCGGCAGGCTCGACATTCTGGGCAAACGCCTTGATCTGTCGCAGGCCCTGCTGAAACTCGAAGGCGATTTTGTCCCCTACGTCTTCATCCTCGCCTCCAACGAGTCTGACGACATCGTCAGTTCCGTCCAGATTGACGGGCGCGTCGATGACCCGAAGGTCAGCTTTACCTCCAACCCGCAATTGCCCGAGGAAGAGGTGCTATCCCGCCTGCTGTTCGGGCGTGGCTTGCAAACCCTGTCCGCCCTGCAGGCCGCCCAATTGGCGGGTGCCGTCGCCACATTGGCCGGGCGCGGTGGCGAAGGCATCGTCTCCCGCCTGCGCAAAGGCTTTGGGCTAGATGACCTTGACCTGTCTACCGGTGCGGATGGCACCACAACCGTCAAGGCTGGCAAATACCTGTCGCGCAACCTGTATACCCAGGTCGAAGTCGGCCAGGATGGCAAAAGTGAGATCAGCCTGAACCTGGATGTCACCAAGAACATCACCGTCAAAGGCACAGTTGGTTCTGATGGGCAAACCGGCCTGGGCATCTTTCTTGAGAAAGACTACTGAACCCGCCGCCGCCGCGCCGCCCGTTCCGCATCCACCGCCGCCCCCAGCAGCACCGCATAGGCGCTCAGGTAAAACCACATCAGCAGCGCCACCACCGCCCCGATTGACCCGTAAATCTGGTTGTACGTCGCGAAATTCGTCAGATACAGCGCCAACCCGCGTGACACCAATCCCCATAACACCAAGGCCAGAAACAACCCCCGCGTAAACAACCGTGGCGCGTCCTTGCGGTTTGGCCCCAACCGGTAAATCAAACCGATCGCAAGGATCAGCAACGCCGACCCCAACGCGATATTGGCCAGTTGCAGCGCCAGCGCCTCGCCCGGCCCCAGTGGCAACCAGATGATGATGATCGGCCCCGCAACTGCCGCCAACATCGCTGCCAAGACCAGTGCCAGCAGGATCAACGTCATGATGATGGCTTGCAGCTGATGATGCACCCCCGCCCGGTTCGGCAGATGGTGTATCGCGTTCAACCCCCGGATCAGCGCCGCCATCCCCGCCCGCGCCGACCACACCG
>JANNBG010000581.1:0-4026 GCA_031385205.1 Rhodobacterales bacterium | reverse complement strand
TTTTCACCTCGTGGAATGCGGTGATCAGTTCGTCGTGATCTGCAATAAAGGGCATTTGAAAATCATCGTTTGACTGAAAATTTCAGGCCTGAAATTTTCAGTGCGCCGCCGGTTCCAACCACCCCTGATACCGCACAATGGCACCCACCATGGGCAGGCTTAACCCCACATCAAACGTCGCACGCGCACCCTCCGCGCTTTCCACCGTATCACTACGTGGCAGGGACCAGCGTGGCAGAGGCATGCCACAAAACCAGCCTTTGGTCACGGGGTAATGCAGCGCCCCATCCCGCACCTGCAGGGCGATCGCAAAGGTCAGCAGGCCAAAGCGTTCGGTCATCTGGCCCCTGTGCAACCGCAAGGTCGACAGGAACCGTCGACCCGCAAAATCGCGCGTCCAAACCTCCACCTCGCCCCGGCGGTCCATGGTCACCGTCAGGGGCGTATCAGCCACCATAGGCGGGAAACGCATCACGACAGCCACGATGCGCGCCAGCATGCCCCTGCCCCGCGTCACGCGCGCGCTGCCCTGCCAGCGGCGCTGGGTCATCACGGCATGCAGGTCTTTTACCGGGCCGGGCAGTGTGGCAAAGCTTGGAACAACCTGTTCAAACAGGAAGGGTGCTGCTGCCTCGGCGATCCCCGTACTGATCTCATAGGCAGCCATCACCGCCTCTGCCGCCTGCAATGGAAACTCTCCCACACACGCACGCGCGCCCGGTGCCGTCTCTGCCAGCCGCGCCACCATCACCCGTGCAGGGATTGCCGGGATATGCGGCCCGTCGGCACCGCCCGCAATCAGCGTCCAGTCGCGTATCACCGGGCCATCCGGCCCGATGCCCGCCACCCGCACCCGCATGCCGCCCTGATCGGTGCCAAAGGGTTTCAACAGGTTGGCCGCCCATTGCAGCGGTTTTGCCAGCCCGGCAATGCTGCGCAGCAGCCCCCAGCGCACCGGCAATGACATGCATGTCAGCCCGTGGTGCATGATACCCAGTTCCAGCCCCGCCCGGAACGTCACATTGCGCGCGCGGAAATGCGCGGCAAACAGCGTCAGGTCTGGCGCGCCGATCAGGCTGGCCGGCCGTGCAGGCAGGGTTTGCCCCGGCAGGGTCAGGGATATCCGCGTCGTCTGGCTCCAGCCTATGGCACTGGCAGGCCCCTCGCGCCACTGCGTCAAAGGCCGCCCCGCCTGCGCCAGGATCGCCCGGATCACCGATAACCCCCTTGGCGCGCGATTGCCCGGCAGGATCACACTCTCAATGCCATGAATATCCGTCAGGCCATCCATCAGCGCCACCACTGCCGCAGATGACAGCGCAGGCACGCTCGACACGCCCGACAAAACCACCACTTCCGCCGCCTTGGCATCCCCGTCCAACGAGGCGATCCCGCTGGTAAACCCCGCATCATCCGACAAATCGAGGTAGTGTGCCCCCGCCGCAATCGCCGCCCGCGCCACCCCATACCCCGCATAGCCCTGAAACGGCCCCACCGCATCCACCACCGCAAAGGGGGCCAGCGCCGCCACCCGTGCCGCAAAATCCGCAGCCCGCATATCCAGCGCCAAGGGCACGCCGCCATGCACCGCACATTGCGCCGTGGCCCGCGCGATGTCGCGCCCGGCCACCCGCACATCCCAGCCGTCCTGCACCAAGCCCATGGAAACACGCGCGCCAAACACGCCAGACCCGCCCAGCACCAGAATGCGCCTATTCAATCAACCGCGCCTTCAGCTCTGGTGGGGCAATCGCACAGGCCTTGCGCCCAAAGACATAGCGGTTGCGCGCGATACGGTCGTAAATCCAATCACCCACGGGCCGTGGCAGATATGCAGGCCACGCCGCCAGCCGCCACACACCCCCCACCACCCGCATCGCCGCCCCAAACGCCTGCATCTTCACATGGGCCACGCCATCCACGATCACGATATTCGTGGCCATCTCGTCCGCGTCCAGCCCGTAACGCGCATATAAAGCCCGCCCCGTCGGCGATTGCGCCGTCACAAAACGGAACCGCCCTGCCCCATCATGCCGGTGCATGAACCGCGCAAAACCCGAACAGAAAATGCACTGCGCATCAAAGACGATCAGATCAGGGGCGCGGTCTTCCATGCCGCTAACTTAGGCCACCCGCACCCACATGCAAAGCGGCATTCCGCTCCATCGCCATCGCGTCAGGCCAGCTGGACGCCACGCCGTTTCACCGCCAGCAATACCGCCAGCGCCAGCATGACCATCGCCGGGATGCCTGCCGAAATCGGCGGATGCGTCACATGAAAATAGACCGCACCCAGCCCAATGATCGCAAGCCCCGCCGCCGCCAGCGCCGCCAGTGGCCGGATGAACAGGCCAACCGCCCCCGCCACTTCGGCCGCACCAATGAAATAGCCAAACCACACCGGCAAGCCCAGCTTGGCAAAGCTTTCATGCACCATCGGCACACCCATCAGCTTGGCAATCCCGGCAGCCCCGACGATCAGCGCTAATACTGCAGAGGCCATCAACAGCCCGTGTTTTTGCAGAAATCCCATGTCATCCTCCGGCAGATTGTTCCATGCCGCCAAAGGGCCCGTGTTCGCTGATGCGGTCAATCATCAACCGTCACGCCCACCGTGCGTCAATGCACAACCCATCTGCGCAGGCTCACGCCGTCGTGAACGCCAAGGCCACACCGTTCATGCAATAGCGCAGGCCTGTGGGCTGTGGCCCATCGTCGAACACATGCCCCAGATGCCCGCCACAGCGCCGGCAATGCACCTCGGTCCGGCTGCCGAACAGCCCGGAATCGTCCTTTGTGCCCACTGCATTTGCCAAGGGCTGCCAGAACGACGGCCAGCCTGTACCGCTGTCAAACTTTGTGCCTGCATCGAACAGTTGCAGGTCACAACCCGCACAGGCAAAGATGCCCGCCCGTTTTTCATCATTCAACGCAGACGTAAACGCCCGCTCGGTATCCTCCTCGCGCAGCACCGCATAAGCCGCAGGCGTCAGGCGCGCGCGCCATTCTGCCTCTGTCAGCGTCACCTCAAAACTTTCCGCCCATGCGGGGCGCAACAACAGGGCCACGGGCAGGCTGGCAAGCAGGGTACGACGGTTCATGCTGGTCTCCTTTATGCGTATCTTCACAGCAACCAACGCCCCCGTCCTGCGAAAAGTTTCCCGCACGCGGCAATGTGATCCGCCCCCGCCCCCTTGAACCCCCCCGCATTCTGTTCCATCACACGTTGAAGGCCCCGCAAGGGCCACCCCCCATCTCAGGTGCGACCCCCATGGCCGACGGCATGCTCGACAGACTTGCGAAACCAACCGAGGACGTGTCCGTCCGCGACATGTTCGGCATCGACACCGATATGAAGGTGCGCGGGTTTGAAGGGCGGTCCGACCGCGTGCCCGACATCGACCCGACCTATAAGTTTGATCCCGATACGTCCTTGGCGATTTTGGCGGGCTTTCAGTACAACCGCCGTGTGATGATCCAGGGCTATCACGGCACTGGCAAATCCACCCATATCGAACAGATCGCCGCGCGGCTGAACTGGCCCTGTGTGCGCGTGAATTTGGATTCGCACATCTCACGCATCGACCTGATCGGCAAAGACGCCATCAAACTGCGCGACGGCAAGCAGGTGACCGAATTTCACGAAGGCATCCTGCCCTGGGCCCTGCGCAACCCGGTGGCCATCGTGTTTGATGAATACGACGCGGGCCGCGCCGATGTGATGTTCGTGATCCAGCGCGTGCTGGAACATGACGGCAAGCTGACGCTGCTGGACCAGAATGAGATCATCACGCCCAACCCCTATTTCCGGCTGTTCGCCACGGCGAATACGGTGGGTCTGGGCGATACGACAGGCCTGTATCACGGCACGCAGCAGATCAACCAGGCGCAGATGGACCGGTGGAGTTTGGTGGCGACGCTGAACTACCTGTCGCATGATGCGGAATCCGCGATCGTGCTGGCCAAGAACCCGCATTACAATACCGAAAAGGGCCGCAAGCAGATATCCCAGATGGTGACGGTGGC
>JANNBG010000566.1:0-4697 GCA_031385205.1 Rhodobacterales bacterium | reverse complement strand
GGCCCCACCTGACGCGGCAATTCCAGTAAGGTAATCGCGCGTTCCAACGTCAGGTCTTCGGGCGACCAGCCCTTGGGCAGGCTGGCGCGTGGTGGTTTTGGCACGTCTGCCGTTGCCTCGCTCTTTTGCACATAGGGGCCGAACCGCCCATTGCGCAGGCTGATGGGTTCACCATCCGGGTGTTCGCCGAGGATGCGCCCATCGACGCTGCCGCCCTCATCACCACCTGAAATTGGCCGGGTGAACCGGCATTCCGGATAATTGCCACAGCCAATGAAGGCACTGCCGGACCGGGCCGTTTTCAGATGCAACCGCCCGGTGCCGCAGACCTGGCAAATGCGCGGATCAGACCCATCGGCACGCGCCGGATACAGGTGCGGTGACAGGAAATCATCAATTTTTGTCAGCACTTCGCTGATGCGCAGATCCGCGGTTTCTGCGACTGCCGCCGAAAAGTCCCGCCAGAACCGCGCCAGCACTTCCTTGTAATCGCGGTCACCTGCCGACACATCATCAAGCTGGCCTTCAAGGTCAGCCGTAAAGTCATACTCCACATACTTGCGGAAAAAGTTGGACAGAAACGCCGTGACCAGCCGACCTTTATCCTCTGGAATCAGGCGGTTCTTGTCTTTGCGCACATATTCGCGGTCCTGAATGGTCGTGACGATACTGGCATAGGTCGACGGGCGCCCGATGCCCAGTTCCTCCATGCGTTTGACCAAGGTCGCCTCGGTATAGCGGGGTGGTGGTTGGGTGAAATGCTGTTCCGGGCTGACAGACCGTTTATCCGCCGCTTCGCCTTGCATGATCTGCGGCAGGCGGCCGTCTTCATCATCCTCGTCATCGCGGCCTTCGTCATAGACCTTGAGAAAGCCGTCGAACAACACCACCTGCCCCGTTGCGCGCAAGGTGACCTGCCCATCGGCAGACCCCACATCCACCGTGGTGCGTTCCAGCCGCGCGGCTGACATCTGGCTGGCAATGGTGCGTTTCCAGATCAGGTCATAGAGTTTGCGTTGGTCGGCGTCAGTCAGGCGCAACTTCTCGGTTGAGGCCGTCATTTCTGTCGGCCGGATGCATTCATGCGCCTCTTGTGCGTTTTTCGCCTTGTTTTTGTACATCCGCGGGCTGTCCGGCACATAGGCCGCGCCGAAAATCTGCTTGATCGCATCGCGCGCGGCCATCACCGCTTCGGGTGCCATGTCGATGCCGTCGGTGCGCATATAGGTGATGTGCCCCGCCTCGTACAAACGCTGGGCCGCGTTCATGCACTGCTTGGCCCCCATGCCAAACTTACGGGATGCCTCTTGTTGCAGAGTCGAGGTCATGAAGGGGGCATAGGGGTTCCGACTGGCGGGTTTTGCCTCCACCGATAACACCGTCAATGTTCGATTATTGATAGCCTGGACGGCTAATTCCGCCGCCTCAGCCGTCGGAATATCGAATTTGTCTAATTTCTTGCCTGCAAGGCTGGTCAACCGGGCGACATATTCTTGGCGCCTTGGCGTGACCAAAACCGCACCCACTGTCCAGAATTCCCGCGCACGGAACGCCTCGATCTCCATCTCGCGCTCAACGATCAGCCGCAGGCAGACCGATTGCACCCGCCCCGCCGATTTCGCCCCCGGCAGCTTGCGCCACAGCACGGGTGACAGGGTAAACCCCACCAGATAATCCAAGGCACGGCGTGCGAGGTACGCGTCGACCAAGGGCTGGTCGACCTGACGTGGGTTTTTCATCGCCTCGGTCACGGCGGACTTCGTGATCGCGTTGAAGGTGACCCGGCTAACCTGCGCACCCTTTTTCAGGGATGATGCGAGTGCTGCCTGCAAGTGCCAGCTGATCGCCTCGCCCTCCCGGTCCGGGTCAGTCGCAAGGATCAGGTTCTGGTCGGTTTTCAGCGCATCGGTGATGGCCTTGATGTGCTTTTTGCTGTCAGCAGCCACTTCCCATTTCATCGCAAATTCATTGTCCGGATCGACGGACCCGTCCTTGGCCGGCAAGTCACGCACATGGCCAAAGGATGCCAGCACCGTGTAGTCCGGGCCAAGATATTTGTTGATTGTCTTGGCCTTAGCGGGCGATTCAACGACGACAACGGGCATGGGATTCCTTCCAGACAGCGCGGCACCATGGGGGCGCGGGGCCGGAATTGTCAATGCAGGACGGGAATGCGCGGTCCAGATCGCAAGGCTTCAACGCTTCCCGCTAGTCAATTCGTGCCAGTAACCCACCCGCCTGCCGCGATATCCGCCCTTCCAGTTCCAGTGTCACCAGTTCCGCCGTGACCGACGCTGATGGCATCGCCAGATCCCTTATCAACTGGTCTTCTGCCAAGGGGCTGGGGCCCAGTCGCGCAAGGATCAGCCCGTGCAAATTGGCCATATCCGCCAAAGGCCGCGTCGCGGGCACTGGCCCCGGCAAAGGGCGCAAAACAACCGGGGGTTCTGCTACCCGCGCCATACCCATCGCCTCCAGCACGTCCGATGCGCCGCGTACCAGTGTCGCGCCATCGCGGATCAGCATGTTGCACCCTGCTGCGCGCGCATCAAACGGGTGCCCCGGCACTGCCATCACATCACGCCCCAGATCTGCCGCATCCCGCGCCGTGATGAGGCTGCCCGATTTCGCCGCCGCCTCTACCACCACCACCGCCCGCGAAAGGCCCGCCACGATACGGTTGCGGACGGGGAAATGCCGCGCTTGCGGCTCCAACCCCATCGGTTGTTCCGACACGCGGCACCCTTGGGCCAGAATTTTCGCAGCCAGCCCGGCATTTTCCGTCGGATAAATCACATCCACACCGCCGGCCTGCACCGCCACCGTGCCCGTCGCCAAGGCTGCCTCATGCGCTGCCGCATCCACGCCGCGCGCCAAACCGCTAACAACCACCTGCCCCGCCTGCCCCAGCGTTTCCGCCAGTTTCCGCGCCATCCGCAGGCCCAGCGACGACGCATTCCGCGCGCCCACCATCGCCACCATTGGCCGTTGCAACAGCGATATATCCCCTTGCGCCCACAGCACCGGCGGCGCATCCGCCACCTCCATCAGGCTTGCGGGATAGCCGTCATAGCCAAATCGCAGCAAAACCGCACCAGCGACCCGCGCCGCAGCCATCTCATGCCGCACCACCTCCACCGGGCAGACCGCATACCCCTCCACCCCTGCGCCACGCGCGATATCGGGCAAGGCCAGTAACGCCGCCGCCGCCGACCCGTGTTCCGCGATCAGGCGATGAAACGTCACCGCCCCCACGCGCCGGGAACGAATGAGGCGGAGCCAATCCGCAGGATCATCATCCACCAGGGGTGTGGGGTGGGGTGTAGGATACGATAACAAACCCGCCATGACCGCCTCGCCTCATTCGCGATTCGTAATCTGCACCGCGCAGGGTTAACAACCGGTGAAGATATCCCCCGTTGATCTTTTCGTGTCTTTTGATCAAAATGCGCATAACAGAAGGAGCACCCCATGCTGAACGCCGAAGTCGCCACCCGCAAAGATGATGCCATTTCCCGTGGCGTTGGCATGATGACGCAAATCTATGCTGATCGTGCCCTGAATTCCGAGATTTGGGATATCGAAGGCAACCGTTACATCGACTTTGCTGCTGGGATCGCGGTGGTCAACACGGGCCACTGCCACCCGCGTGTGATGGCGGCTGTGACGGCACAAATGGCAAGGTTTACGCATACTTGCGCGCAGGTTCTGCCGTACGAATCCTATGTGCGGCTGGCGGAACGGTTGAACGCGGCGGTGCCGGGGGACTTTGCCAAGAAGACGGTGTTTGTGACAACGGGTGTCGAAGCTGTTGAAAACGCGATCAAAATTGCGCGCATCGCCACGGGCCGCAATGCGGTGATCGCCTTTGGAGGCGCGTTTCATGGCCGCACGTTCATGGGCATGTCTTTGACGGGCAAGGTGGAGCCTTACAAGAAGGGGTTCGGTGCCATGATGCCGGATGTGTTCCATGTGCCCTTCCCACAAGATGTGCATGGTGTGTCCACCGCTGACGCCATGGCTGGTATGACAAAGCTGTTCAAGGCGGACCTTGATCCGGGCCGGGTGGCGGCGATCATCTTTGAGCCGGTGCAGGGCGAGGGTGGGTTTTACCCGGCCCCAGCGGATCTGGTTCGCGGTGTGCGCAAACTGTGTGATGACCATGGCATCGTGATGATTGCCGATGAAGTGCAGACCGGTTTTGCGCGCACGGGCAATCTGTTTGCGATGCATGGCTATGATGTGGCCGCCGATATTACTTGCATGGCCAAGGGGTTAGCGGGTGGGTTGCCACTGGCCGCTGTGACGGGCCGCGCGACACTGATGGATGCGGCCAATCCGGGGGGGTTGGGCGGCACCTATGGCGGCAACCCCTTGGGGATTGCGGCGGCGCATGCGGTGCTGGATGTGATTGCGGATGAGGATTTGTGCGGAAGGGCGAATGAGCTGGGGTCGCGGTTGAAGCAGAAACTTGAACAAATCCGGTCGGTTACGCCTGAAATCTCAGACGTGCGCGGGCCGGGATTCATGGTGGCGGTGGAGTTTGCGAACCCTGTTTCGCACGCGCCGGATGCAGGCTTTACCAACCGCGTGCGGCTGGAAGCGCTGAAACGCGGGCTGATTTTGCTGACCTGCGGGGTCTATGGCAATGTGATCCGGTTTTTGGCCCCCATCACGATTCCGGATGCGCATTTTGC
>JANNBG010000561.1:0-2532 GCA_031385205.1 Rhodobacterales bacterium | reverse complement strand
CGATGATGACGGCCCCATTGGTGGGGGGGTATCCGGCGGTTTACGGGTTGATCGGGGCGTTTTCGTTTTTGTTGTGGTTGTAGCTGGCGGCGGTGGGGGCGGATAGATACCGGGCGGTTACGATGATGGGGGTTGTGTTGGGGGTGCAGTTGTTATTCGGGGTGCTGTTTGGGGGGGGCTATACCTGGGTGACGGATATCATGGGCTTTGCGGCGGGGTTTGCGATCAGCTTTGTGGTCAGCCCGGGGGGCTGGGCACGGGTGCGGGAAAAGATCCGTCAGCGTTGACGGCGCAGGGCGGTTTTGAAATCTGAGGGTTTGAAGGCACCAAAGGCGAGGCCTGAAAGGGCATAAGTGATGATGCCTGCGGCGACGAGGATGCCAAGGGCGGCCCATCGCCAGCCTTGGGTGGCAAGCAGGTCAGAGAGCAGCCATTGGGTGGCGTAAAGGACGACGCCCATGATGGCGGAGGCTGCGGTGATGCGCCACCAGCGGGTGGTGAAGCGGGCATCGAGGCGGGCCTCATCACCCATTTTGCGCGATCCGGACCATAGCTGGGCGACCATGATCCAGCCGGACATGGTGGTGGCGAGGGCGGCGGCGGCGAAACCGAGGAGGGGCATCAGGCCGATGGCGATCAGGCAGTTGGTGACCATGGAGACAACGGCGTAGGTGAAGGGCCTGCGGGTATCTTCACGCGCGTAAAACAAGGGTTGTAGCACCTTTTGCAGGACGAAGGCGGGCAATCCCAGGCCATAGGCGGCCAGCGCAAGGGCGGTGTTCATGGTATCAGTGGGGCCGAAGGCACCGCGTTGATAAAGGACTTGCACAAGCGGCAGGGCAATGACGACGAGGGCGACGGCGGCAGGCAGGGTGAGGGCGAGGGCGAATTCGGCACCACGGTTGAAACTGTCACGCCCACCTTGGGCATCACCGGAGCGCAGGCGGCGCGAGAGGTCGGGCAACAGAACGGTGCCGATGGCGATGCCGACGACGCCAAGCGGCAGTTGATAGAGGCGGTCGGCATAGGACAGCCATGCGACGGCACCGTCGGTAAAGCTGGCAACCTGCCTGCCGACCAACAGGTTGATCTGCACGACGCCACCGGCCAGCACGGCGGGGGCGGCGATGAAGGCCAAACGTTTGAGGTCTGGCGTGATCTTTGGCCATGCGGGGCGCAAGGAGTATCCGATGCGGTGGGCGGACCACCATGTAAAGGCGAATTGGGCGACGCCTGTGACAGGGACGGTCCATGCGAGGGTAAGGCCCATATCCCAGCCTGCACGGGCAGCCATCAGCATGGCGGCGATGAACATGAGGTTCATCAGGACGGGGACGAACGACGCCTCAGTAAAGCGACCAAAGGCATTCAGGACGCCAGAGAGGAGGGCGACGAGGCTGATGAAGAGGATGTAGGAAAAGCCGATGCGGCCATAGAGGACGGCGAGATCAAAACGGGCATCGCCGACAAAGCCGGAAGCCATGGCCCAGACGAGCCAGGGCATGGCAAAGGTGCCGATGATGGAAAACACAATCAGGATGGCGGCGAGGCCGTTAAAGGCATCACGGGCGAAGCCCTGCGCATCCTCGCCCATTTCGAGTTTCTTGGCGAACATCGGCACGAAGGCCATGTTGAAGGCACCTTCGGCAAAGAACCGGCGAAAGGTGTTGGGCAGCGAGAAGGCGATCAGAAATGCCTCGGCCACGGGACCGGACCCAAGGTAGGCGGCCATCATCACATCGCGCACAAAGCCTGCACCACGCGAGAGCAGGGTCCAGCCGCCGACGGTGACGATATTACGCATCAGACTGGTGGATTTCATGGGTCACCCGGCATTTCGCAGGCAGGCTTACAAGGGAATGGCGTCGGGGTGAATTGCAAAAGCGGCGGGTGGGATTAGCGTCTGATACGCAGGTGGGTGGGTGCGCGGAATTCCCAGCCTGCGAAATCGGGCGGGTCTTCGGCAAACTGCAGCACTGGAATGGCAGCGAGAAGGACACGCAGGGCAATGTCGATCTGGGCTTTTGCAAACCACTTTCCGGCACAGAAATGCGCGCCAAAGGCCGAAGGCCATATGGGCCTGTGCGGGGCGGTGGATATCGAGGCAATCCGCGTTTTGCCAGCGGGCCTCGTCGCGGTTGGCGGAGGCAAAGATGCAGGATACGGCTGTGCCCTGCGGCACGGTTATGCCGCTGACCTGCGTATCACGCAAGGCGGTGCGCATCATGGTGCCGATGGGGGCGATCCAGCGCAGGCCTTCGTCAATTGCGCGGGGCATCAAGGCTTCTGGCTGGGCGCGCAGTGCGGCAAGCTGATCTGGGTTTTGCATGAGCCCGACCAGCAGGTTGGCAGCCCCATGGCCGGGTTCCTGCATACCACCCAACAGCGTGACCCTGACGGAGGGCAGGATCATTTCGGGTTGGCGCGTGTGCCCTTGTGGCATGTTGGCATGCAGAAGATGCGACAGGGGCGAGTTATCGGGCGTATGCGCCAGTCTTGCCAGCAAGGGCAAAACGATGGCGTTGATCTCGG
>JANNBG010000539.1:0-9822 GCA_031385205.1 Rhodobacterales bacterium | reverse complement strand
CGGCGGCGGTGATGATGTCTGACATGGCTGTCCCCTCAATATCGTGACAAACGGGCTGTTGGCATTTGCCCCGCCAACGCTACACTGTGTAATATGAAAGCGCATCAGCGGTTGCTCAACAGTATAGTTACGGCAGTGATCGCCATTTTTATGGCCAGTGCTGTCATGGCAGACGATTCTCTGGATGATCTGTTCAAACGGCTGAAAGCGGCCAACCCGCAAGAGGCGGGGCGCATCCAAACGGAAATCCAGATCGCATGGGATAAATCGGGGTCAGCGGCGATGGATTTGTTGTTGCAGCGCGGGCGTGATGCGCTGGCGGCGGGCGATACGCAAAAGGCCATCGAACATCTGACAGCGCTGACCGACCATGCGCCGGACTTTGCCGAAGGCTGGAATGCGCTGGCGACGGCCTATTTCACCGCAGGTGACTATGGCCCGTCAGTTGAGGATATTGGCCGCACTTTGACGCTGAACCCGCGGCATTTTGGGGCGCTGGCAGGGCTGGGGATGATTCTGGAAGAGATCGGCAAACCGGAAAAGGCGCTGGAGGCCTATCATGCGGCGCTGGACCTGAACCCGCATCTGAGCGGGATCGAAGAGCGCGTCAAGCAATTGGAAACTGACGCCAACGGGCAGGATTTGTAAGGCCATCCCATGAATGCCCAAGCACGGGTGACGGCGGTTTTGGGACCGACGAACACTGGAAAAACGCACTATGCCATCGAACGCATGTTGGCGCACCGCACGGGGGTGATCGGCCTGCCGCTGCGCCTGCTGGCGCGAGAGGTGTATGACCGCTGTGTGGCGCAACGCGGGCCGTCGGTGGTGGCACTGGTGACGGGTGAAGAACGCATCGTGCCAGACCGCACGCAGTATTGGGTCTGCACGGTCGAGGCGATGCCGCTGGAGATCGGCGCGGATTTCGTGGCGGTGGATGAAATTCAGCTTTGCGCGGACCCGGACCGGGGGCATGTGTTCACGCAAAGGTTGTTGCGCGCGCGGGGGCTGCACGAGACGCTGTTCCTCGGGTCCGATACGATGCGCGGGGCGATTGCGGGGCTGATACCGGGGGTTACCTTTATGAAAAGGGACCGGTTTTCGACGCTGACATATGCCGGGTCGAAAAAGATTTCCCGGATGCCGGCGCGGTCTGCCATCGTGGGGTTTTCGGTGGAAAACGTCTACGCGATTGCCGAACTGATCCGCCGTCAAAAGGGTGGCTGTGCTGTTGTGATGGGGGCGCTGTCACCGCGCACGCGCAATGCGCAGGTGGAGCTCTATCAAAACGGCGATGTGGATTATCTGGTGGCGACGGATGCAATTGGCATGGGGTTGAATCTGGACATTCACCATGTGGCGTTCTCAGCCACGGCAAAGTTTGACGGGCGCCGTATGCGCAACCTGTGGCCGAATGAACTGGCGCAGATTGCAGGCCGCGCGGGGCGGCACAATGACCATGGCACGTTCGGGGTGACGGGCGAGGCGCGTCCGCTGGATGATGAGGTCATCGACGCCATCGAGAACCACCGGTTTCAGGCGGTCACGAAACTGCACTGGCGCAATGAAATGCTGGAATTTGGCACGACGGACCGCTTGGTGCGCAGTCTGGAAAAACCCACAAGCAACGACTGGCTGACGCGGGCGCGGGATGCGGATGATGTGGTGGCGTTGAAGACGCTGGCGGAAATGCCAGAGGTGCGGGACCGGCTGACCGGCCCGCATGCGGTGAAACTGCTGTGGGATGTGTGCCGGGTGCCGGATTTCCGGGGGGCATCGTCTGCGGAACATGCGGCGCTTTTGGCGCAGATCTTCGGCTTTGTGCATCAGGGGCAGGTGCCGTCGGACTGGTTGAAAACAGCGGTGGACCGCATTGATAAAACCGATGGCAATATTGACACGCTGTCGAAACGGCTGGCCTATATCCGCACATGGACTTATGTGGCGCAACGCAAAGGCTGGGTTGCGGACGAAAGCCATTGGCGCGATGCGACGCGCGCTGTAGAAGACCGATTGTCAGATGCGCTGCACGCGCAGTTGACGCAAAGATTTGTTGACCGGCGCACATCTGTGCTTTTGCGGCGGTTGAAGCAGAAGGAGACCCTCGTGGCCGAGGTGAATGACAAAGGCGAAGTGTCCGTTGAGGGCGAATTTGTGGGGCGTCTGGAGGGCTTCCGGTTTCGGCTGGATGCCACAGGCGGGCCGGATGAAGCGCGCACGTTAAGGCAGGCGGCGGAACAGGCGTTGAAGCCTGAATTCCACCTGCGGGCGGACAAGTTTTATAACGCACCGGATACGGAGATGGATTTCACCGAACAGGGCGGCCTGATGTGGGGCACGCTCGCGGTCGGGAAGCTGGTCAAAGGGGCCGAGGTTTCGCGGCCCCTCGTTGAGGCGTTTGTGGATGATGAGGCGGGGCCAGACGTGGCTGATAAGGTGCGCAGGCGGTTGCAGCACTTCATCGACCGCAAAGTGGCGGCGCTGTTTGACCCGCTGCTGGCGATGGCGCGGGATGAGGCTTTGGTGGGCCTTGCACGCGGGTTTGCGTTCCGGCTGGTGGAAGGGCTGGGTGTTCTGCCGCGCGATGTGATTGCATCGGAAGTGAAGGAACTGGATCAGGACAGCCGGGGTGCGCTGCGCAAGCATGGCGTGCGGTTTGGGCAGTTCACAATTTTCTTGCCGTTGTTGTTAAAGCCTGCGCCAACGCGGTTGCGGCTGGTGCTGTGGTCCCTGTTCCATGATCTGGCGGAATTCCCGGAAAGCCCGCCGCCGGGGCTGGTGACGATCCCCAATCTGGAGACGGTGCCGAAGGGGCATTATACGCTGGCGGGGTATCATCCGGCAGGGGTGCGGGCGATCCGCATTGATATGCTGGAGCGGCTGGCGGATTTGCTGCGCGCACGGGACAGTCGCGCGGGGTTTGAAGCGGCGCCAGAGATGCTGTCGATCACCGGGCTGTCGCTGGAACAGTTCGTCGATCTGATGGCTGGCTTGGGGTACAAGGGCACACGCGGCGAGCGGGCCAAAGTGAAGGCCGTTGTTGTGCCGGTGCCTGTGCCGGTTGAAGAAATCGTGAACCCGATCCCGGAGGAGGTGTCATTGCTGGCCCCCGCGCCGGAACCGGTTGTTGAGGTGGAGGAAGAACCGGTGCCAGAGATGGAGGCGTTTTATACCTTCACCTGGGCCCCGAAGCCGCGTGTGGAACGCAAACCTTACCGGCCCGAACGCGCGAAACCTGTGGGTGATGCGGCTGCTGTTGAAGGCGAAAAACCACGCAGCGACCGCCCGCGTGGGGACCGGCCCAAGGGTGACAAGCCCCGCTTTGACAAACCACGCGGAGACAAGCCGCAAAGCGACAAGCCGCAAGGCGACCGCCCGCAAGGAGATCGGCCGCAAGGTGACCGCCCCCCGCGCAACGACAAACCGCGTGGCGAGGGCTATAAGGGCAAGGGCAAACCTGACGGCAAGGGCAACGACCGCCCGCAGCAGTTTGAGGCGCGCCCGTCGCATTATGAAAAGCCGATTGACCCGGACAACCCCTTTGCGGCGCTGCTGGCGTTGAAGGGGAAGGTTTGATTTTTGCCGGGTAAGGGGGCCAAGCCTTCGCCCGATGCCCAGCCCGGCTTGCGGCTGGACAAATGGCTGTTTCACGCCCGTTTCTACAAAACCCGCGCGCTTGCTGCCGAGCAGATCGAAAAGGGCCGCATTCGCATCAATGGGCAGCGCAGCACAAAACCCGGCCATGCCGTGCGCCAAGGCGATGTGCTGACCTTTGCGCAGGGCGACGCGATCCGGGTCATCCGTGTGCTTCACCTAGGGGTGCGGCGGGGGCCTGCGACAGAGGCACAGGGGTTGTATGCGGATTTGGAGGGTGAAAAGCAGGGACCACCGCTTGAATGATCCCGCGTGCTGCAATAGTCATGCCCGCGATACTTGGAATGGAGACGGGTCATGACCTATGTCGTGGTCGATAACTGCATCGCCTGCAAATACACCGATTGCGTGGAAGTCTGCCCGGTGGACAGCTTTTACGAAGGCGAAAACATGCTGGTCATCCACCCGGATGAATGCATTGACTGCGGCGTGTGCGAACCCGAATGCCCCGCTGACGCGATCCGCCCCGATACCGAGCCGGACATGGAAAAATGGGTGACGTTTAACCGCAAGTATTCCGAAATGTGGCCCGTCATCGTCACGCGGAAAGACGCCATGCCAGAGGCGGAAACCCGCGATGGCGAGACCGGAAAGCTTGAAAAGTATTTCTCCGAAACCGCTGGCGCGGGCGGATGATTCGGTAACGCTGCGTTTCCAAAACGGTATGAACACAGGAAGCTGCACCTTTCCAATGGGATAGGTGGCACGAGCCTAATTTCGACTCAGTTGGAATCAGGGCAAAATTGTGATATACCATCGTTACACACAAGCACGGAGCCCGACCCACCGATCCCTGAGCTGCTCGCCTGGGACGGTTATCTGCGTGAGAATTGACCCATCATCGCTGCGGATTGTCATTCGCAGTCGGTGAAATTTTCGCCCCGATGTACGGCCGTAACGAGGAACGCTGAATGACCAAAAACAAAAAGCCCGACTTTCGTCCGAATGAATTCGTGGTCTACCCTGCGCATGGCGTGGGGCGGATCCTGTCGATTGAGGAACAGGAAATCGCGGGCCTGACGCTCGAACTCTTCGTGATCTCGTTCGAAAAAGACAAGATGACGCTGCGGGTGCCCACGCATAAGGCGACGGAAATCGGGATGCGGTCTTTGTCATCACCGGATCTGGTGACACGCGCGCTGGATACGCTGAAGGGCAAGGCACGCGTCAAGCGGGCGATGTGGTCGCGCCGGGCACAGGAATATGAACAGAAGATCAACTCGGGTGATCTGTTGTCGATTGCCGAAGTGGTGCGCGATTTGCACCGGTCGGACGACCAGCGCGAGCAAAGCTATTCGGAGCGTCAGCTGTACGAGGCGGCACTGGAACGGCTGACACGCGAAGTGGCGGCTGTAGCAGGCGGCGATGAGGCAACGGCGCAGAAGCAGGTTGGCGCTGTGCTGATCGGCCGTGCTGCCTGATAAGGCTGTGACATGATGGGGAAAGCCGCCTTTCGGGGCGGCTTTTTCATTGCTGGGTACTACCTCGCCATTGTCGCCAAAACGACCAATCCCACCACCTCACACACCTGCTGCGTGGCGCCCAGAACATCGCCGGTTTGCCCGCCGATGCGGGCCCTTGCCGTGTGGGCCATGGCAAGGGTCGCAAGGGACATGACGATCACCATGCCCATCATATGTGACCAACCTGCTGTTAACACGGCCACGATGATGCCGACTGCGATTGCAATTCCGGCCACTTGCTGGGTGGGACGCCCCACCGATTGTGCCAGTCCTGTGCCGCGTGCATTGGGGAGGGATGACATCATGACAGACATGGGCGCGCGTGACAGGGCTGCGACGGCGATGATGGCAAGGGGTGTGTGGCAGACCATGGCCAGCGCTTGCCACCGCAATCCTACCGACAGGATCAGCGCGAGCGTGCCATAACTGCCGATATGGCTGTCTTTCATAATCTCGAGCCGCTGCTCGCGCGTCCAGCCGCCAAAGAAGCCATCCACGGTATCGGCAAGCCCGTCTTCGTGCAGGGCACCTGTGGCCACGACCAGCGTGACCAGAACCGCGCCTGCCACAATTCCCATGGGCACGCCCATGGCCTGCATGACCCACGCCACACCCGCTGCCAAGCCGCCCACCACAACGCCCACCACGGGCCACGCCCAGGCCGCTTGTGCGCCGCGCGGTGTGGCCATGGCAGGCAGGGGCAGGCGGGTCAACAGGCCCATGGCGGACCGGATATCATCCAAAATGTCGCGCAAGATCATGGATGTGCCCTTTCCCGGCTGGCATCTTTGCCTTGCATTGCGTAGCGAAGGCCAACCCGACACGCAACGAGGCAGCCATGACTTTTCAAACCCTTGCCGAATTTCAGACCCTTCTTGCAGGTTTCATGGGCCCGGATGCCGCGGCCATTGCAGCGGCAACGGAACGGTCGGGGCAGTTGACCAAACCGCCGGGGTCATTGGGGCAGCTGGAAGGGCTTGCGATCTGGATGGCTGGCTGGCAGGGCACCGATAAACCACGGGCTGACCGGGCGCAAATCTGCATTTTCGCAGGAAATCATGGGGTTGCGGCGCAAGGTGTATCTGCGTTTCCGGTGGAGGTGACAGCGCAGATGGTGGGGAACTTTCTGGCGGATGGGGCGGCGATCAACCAGTTGGCCAAGACGTTTGGGGCCAAGCTGACGGTGCGGGCGCTGGAATTGGAAACGCCGACGGCGGATTTCGCGCAAGGTCCGGCGATGACGGAAGCCGAGGTTGTGGCGGCGCTGAATGCCGGGTGGGAGGCGGTTCTGCCCGAGGCGCAAGTGCTGGTGGTGGGCGAAATGGGCATCGGCAACACCACGTCGGCGGCGGCGATTGCGACGGCGCTGTACGGCGGTGACGGTTGGGCGGGGCGTGGGACGGGCGTGGATGATGCGGGGCTGGCGCGCAAGGTGGCAGCAGTGGCAGCGGGGATTGTGGCCAATCCGGGGGCTGTGGGCGATGGTTTGCAGGCGTTGCGCTGTTTGGGGGGGCGCGAGTTGGCTGGGATGGCGGGGGCGATGGCGCGCGCACGGGAGTTGCGCATTCCGGTGATCCTGGACGGGTTTATTGCGTGCGCTGCGGCGGCCTGTCTGGAACAGGCTTCACCCGGTGCCTTGGATCATTGCGTGGCCGGGCATGTGAGTGCCGAGGGCGCGCATGGGCGGTTGCTGGCCAAACTGGGCAAGGAGCCGCTGCTGGACCTAGGCCTGCGGCTGGGTGAAGGGTCGGGCGGGGCGCTGGCCATTGGCATCGTGCGGGCAGCTTGCGCGTGCCATTCGGGTATGGCGACATTCGCGGAAGCGGGTGTGGCGGGCGGGTAAGGGGTCACCGGCAGGGCCAGCGGCGCGAATTGTGCGGCGCACACAAAACGCTGTAGCCACCAAGGCCGTTTCTGGTTACTCTCTGCGCTAATCCCCGGCAAAAGATCGGGGACTTGAGGCAGCACAGGCGAAACAGGCGGTTTTCCATGACTGAGATGGTCTATGGCGCAATGCCCAAACGGGTGACCGAACCGGTCATCCCAAAGTGGTGGCGCACGATTGATAAATGGTCGATGACCTGCATTTTTGTGCTGTTCGGTCTGGGATTGCTGTTGGGCCTTGCGGCCTCGGTGCCGCTTGCAGAACGCAATGGGTTGGACCCCTATTACTATGTGACGCGCCAGATGGAGTTTGGCGCGCTTGCGATGATGGCGATGCTGGGCGTGTCGATGATGACGCCCGAAATGGTCCGGCGCGCGGGTGTGTTGGGCTTTGTGCTGGCTTTCATCGCCTTGGCCCTGCTGCCGGTTTTCGGCACGGATTTCGGCAAAGGGGCTGTGCGTTGGTTCAGCTTTGGCTTTGCATCGGTGCAACCGTCCGAGTTTCTGAAGCCGGGGTTCGTGATCGTCATTGCCTGGCTGATGGCGGCCTCGACCGATCTGAACGGGCCGCCTGGCAAGACGTTGTCTTTTGTGGTGACGGTCATCGTCGTCGGATTTCTGGCCCTACAGCCCGACTTTGGGCAGGCGGCGCTTGTGCTGTTTGGTTGGGGGGTGATCTACTTTGTGGCAGGCGCACCGATGCTGTTGATTGCCATCGTGTTGGGGCTGGTTGGCGTCGGTGGCTTTTTTGCCTATGAGACGTCAGAGCATTTTGCACGCCGGATCAATGGGTTCCTGACGCCGGACATCGACCCGCGCACGCAGATTGGTTATGCAACGAATGCCATCCAAGAGGGCGGCTTCTTTGGGGTGGGCGTGGGTGAGGGCCAGGTGAAGTGGTCCTTGCCGGATGCGCATACGGATTTCATCATCGCAGTGGCGGCTGAGGAATATGGCCTGCTGCTGGTGCTGTGCATCATCGCGCTTTACGGCGTGGTGGTGGTGCGGTCCCTGTTCCGCCTGACGCGGGAGCGTGACACGTTTACACGGCTGGCAGGCACGGGGCTGGCCTGCATCTTTGGCGTTCAGGCGATGATCAACATGGGGGTTGCGGTGCGTCTGCTGCCGGCCAAAGGGATGACCCTGCCGTTTGTCAGCTATGGCGGGTCGTCGGTGATTGCGGCGGGGATTACGGCGGGGGCGCTGCTCGCGATGACGCGGGCGCGGCCACAAAGCGATATTGGTGACATTCTGTTCAAAGGGCGGCGATAGGTGGCGCGGCTTTTGCTCATCGCGGCGGGGGGCACGGGGGGACATATGTTCCCGGCGCAGGCGCTTGCCGAGGCGATGGTGCGCAAAGGCTGGCGGGTGAAGCTGTCAACGGATGCGCGGGGGGCACGCTATACGGGTGGCTTTCCGCATACGGTGCAGGTGGAACAGGTGGCATCGGCGACATTCGCGCGGGGGGGGCTGCTGGCGAAAGCCTTGGTGCCGTTCCGGATTGTGGGCGGGGTTTTGGGGGCGGTGCTGGCGATGATGCGGGATAAACCTGCGATGGTGGTAGGGTTTGGCGGGTATCCGACAATTCCGGCATTGTCGGCGGCGGTTCTGCTGCGCTTGCCACGGATGATCCATGAACAGAACGGGGTTTTGGGGCGGGTGAATGCGCGGTTTGCATCCCGCATGGATGCGGTGGCCTGCGGGACATGGCCGACGGTTTTGCCTGCGGGTGTGGTGGGCGAACCTGTGGGCAACCCGGTGCGTGGGGCGATATTGGAGCGCGCGGGGGCAGGGTATATTCCGCCGGGGGATTACCCGATGAGCCTGCTGGTGATTGGCGGGTCGCAGGGCGCGCGGATATTGTCGGATGTGGTGCCTGCGGCGGTTGCGGCCTTGCCTGCAGAGTTGAAGGACCGTCTGAGGGTGGCGCATCAGGCGCGCGAGGAAGATGTGCCGCGCGTTGTTGCGGCCTACGGCGATGCAGGCGTGCGGGCGGAGGTGGAGCCGTTCTTTGCCGATGTACCGAGGCGTATGTCTGAGGCGCAACTGGTGATTTCCCGTGCGGGGGCGTCATCCATCGCCGATATCAGCATTATTGGCAGACCGTCGATCCTGATCCCCTATGCGGCGGCGACGGGTGACCATCAATCCGCCAATGCGCGCGGGTTGGTTGACGCAGGGGCAGCGGTGTTGATCCCTGAATCCATGCTTGACGCGGGCACGCTGGCCACGCAGATGACCACGATCCTGACCAACCCCAAGGCGGCAGAAACCATGGCGCGCAATGCATTGGCACAGGCGCGCCCGGATGCCACCGACCGTCTGGTCGCATTGGTTGAACACTACGCGAGGGCCCCATGAACGCCACCAAACTGCCGCTTGAACTTGGCCCGATCCACTTTGTGGGCATTGGCGGCATCGGTATGTCGGGCATTGCCGAGGTGTTGATGACGCTGGGCTACCGCGTGCAGGGGTCGGATGCGAAAGCGTCAAAGATTACCGAGCGGCTTGTGAAGCTGGGAGCGGTGGTCTTTGAAGGGCAGCAGGCCGCGAACATTGGCGAGGCAGCGGTGGTGGTGATTTCATCCGCCATCAAGAAGGGTAATGCCGAGCTGGAGGAGGCGCGCTTGCGCAAGCTGCCGGTGGTGCGCCGCGCGGAAATGCTGGCGGAACTGATGCGGTTGCGCAGCAACATTGCCGTGGCGGGCACGCATGGCAAGACGACGACGACAACGATGGTGGCGACGCTGTTGGACAAGGGCGGGTTTGACCCGACGGTCATCAATGGCGGGGTGATCCATGCTTATGGGTCGAACGCGCG
>JANNBG010000454.1:0-2139 GCA_031385205.1 Rhodobacterales bacterium | reverse complement strand
GTGCATTGGGGTGCCTATATGCACCCCGACCAAGACCGTGCGATTACCGTCAGAGAAGCCGCCCGCCTGCAGTCGTTCCCGGACTGGTTCGAATTCTTAGGAAGTAAAACCGAACAGTATACGCAAGTCGGCAACGCTGTTCCGCCACTTTTAGGTCGTGCAATAGGCGAGGCAATTCTGGTGGCAGAGCAGGCATATTTCGAATCAGTTCAGTCTCAGTATGCCGCTGAATAATATGGTATCGCGCGTATGAAAATCGCTGAAGTGCTTGGCTATGGAATCGAGACCCAAACCGCAGCGGTTGATACATCTCGCAAAGCACTAGTATGCCCGTTTCGCCAGACAAGATGTACAAAGTCCAGCATTTCAGACCCGATCGGCGTGTGTTCGCTTCGTTCCGGGACCGAGGCCGCCGCACTGTGCCCCGTTAGGTTTGTCGAAAACAACAGGATATTCTCGGATGCAGCAACCCTTGCATTTGGGACGGGAACAACCTTTGCAGTATTCCCAGAAATACGCGTTCTGACGATCCCCGGCACAAAGGGCGACGAAAATCAGAAAAAGATCGGAAAAGTAGACTATTTGATTGGAAGGTTATCAGAAGAAACCGTCGTCGATTTTGCCGCAATCGAAGTTCAGGCTGCATATTTCTCTGGCAACACCATTCGCCCAGCGTTGACTGCGTTTTTGGCGGGCGACACACAACCACTGAATGACCTTGACCGCCGTCCAGATTTTCGGTCTTCTGCGCAGAAACGGCTGATGCCGCAATTACAACTCAAGGTGCCGATATTTCGGCGTTGGGGTAAGAAATTCTTTGTTGTTTCAGATACCCTATTTTTCAAATCACTGCCAAAATTTCCTGTTGTATCACAAGCGAATAGTGAATTAACGTGGTTGACTTATCCAATTGCTGCCTCGGGCACGAATTTCAAAATGCAGAATCCGATTATCGTGCATAGCGCATGGGACGACGTTAATAACGCACTGCGTGAGGGAAAACCACCCGAACCGGCAGAAATCCTGGCTGAACTCCAGACAAAGCTGCACAAGAGCAAGTCGATGATAAGACGTCTGAGAACATAGAGGCGGGGTTCATATGACCACATCCCCCCAAACCATTGCGCATCTTCTCGACGCCCTGCCCGGCACCACGGCGCGGGCGATGTTTGGGGAATATGCGCTGTATTATGGAGGCCGGGTGATTGCGTTGGTCTGTGATGACACGCTTTTTGTGAAACCTGTCAAAGGTGCCGTGGCATTGCTGCCGGATGCGGACATGGGGCCACCCTATCCGGGGGCCAAGGCGCAGATTATTGTGACCGATCAACTGGACGACGCCGATCTGATGGCCCAACTGCTGCGCGTTTTGGTGGCCGAGGTGCCCCTGCCGAAACCGAAAAAGGCCAAGTGATGGAGTATCTGACCGATCTTGACGCGCTTCATGCGCTTTATGGCACACCGGGGCAGGCCTCGACCGTCAAGGTCACCGATCACTTGATCCCGACCTATGCCACATGGATCGCGCGGTCGCGTTTCGTGATCCTGACCACGGTGGGGGTTGAGGGCACCGACGCCAGCCCGCGTGGTGACGTAGGCCCTGTGGTGCAAATCCTTGATCCGCAAACGCTGGCCCTGCCCGATTGGCGCGGCAATGACCGGATCGACAGCTTGCGCAACATCCTGCGCGATGGCCGCGTCAGCCTGATGTTCATGATACCGGGCGTGAATAACGTGCTGCGCATCAACGGGACCGCGAAACTCACAGCCGACAGCGACACGTGTTCCCGTTTCCCACGTGACGGAAAACTGCCCCGCACAGTCGCCATCATCACGATTGCCGAGGTCTATTCCCAATGCGCCCGCGCGCTGATCCGGTCAGGGTTGTGGTGCAGCGGTGACCAGTCGGCAGGCATCCCCACTGTGGGCGATATGCTGCGCGATGTGACAGACCAGATTGATGGTGCCGCCTATGACGCCGCCTGGCCTACCCGCGCCGCCAAAACGATGTGGTAACACCCTACGATAACGGGCAATCCGCCACCGTCAGATCAATCGCAAAGCGGCTGCGGTTGGTGTACGGCAAACCTTGCACATTGATATACAGCGTGCCGCCATGCACCGCGATGTCGTCATCGG
>JANNBG010000452.1:0-12062 GCA_031385205.1 Rhodobacterales bacterium | reverse complement strand
CGAAGAAGACGCCCGCGATGCCCTTCTGCACCTGGATCCACTGTGGGATGAACTCTTCCCTGCCGAACAGGCGCGCATCGTCCAGCTGCTGGTCGAGCGGGTCGATATCGGGCTTCAGGGGCTGCTGAACGTCCGCCTGCGTGTCGATGGCCTGACCGGCCTGGTGCGCGACATGGCAGTCAAAGCGGAGCGTGCCGCATGACCCGCGTGTTGCCCGAGACGCTGACCGTGCAGGTGCCCTTCGTCATCCGCAAGCGCGGGGGGCGCAAGGAAATCATCGTGCCGGAAGGCGCGGCCACTCCCCGCCTGCGCATCGACAACAGCGTCGTCAAAGCCCTGGCCCGTGCGTTTCGCTGGAAACGGATGATCGACAGCGGGGTCTTCGCGACAATCGGCGATCTGGCCGCCCACGAGAAAATAGCGCCGTCCTACATGACACGAGTCATGCGGCTGACGCTGCTGGCACCGGAGATTGTGGAAGGGATTGTCGAGGGACGGATAGCCCCGGGTCTGGCGGAGTTGCTGGAGCCGTTTCCGGTGGATTGGGCGAGGAATAAACTGCACTTGGAGTCCGCGGCGACCATCATGTTGTGACCGAGATCATCGTCTACCAACATTTGATCTCGTGAGGACTGCACCAACGTCGCCGCCAAAGCGGAGGAATGCTACTTTCCCGTGCTGGACGCGCCAGCCATCGCCGCATAACTTAACCGAAATGGTCTCGGACAATCCCGGGGAAATTCAGGAAGGAGTCAGGCCATGGCGGAGGCTGTCGATAAGGGTGTTGGCATGTCGCAACAGCCTGACTCTTCGATCAGGGCAATTCCTCAAATTGATCGGACAATCGAGGTCGGCAATCAACTGGCTCTGAAACAATGACGCTTTTTGATAAGCCCTGGGGCAAGACAAACAGTGCGGGGCAACGCCATGCGTTAAGTGCGCACAGTATGGATGTGGCAGCCGTGTTTGAACGGTTGATCGCACAACCGGTAATTGCTACTCGATTGGCGCAAGCTGCAGAGCGAGGCCTGTCTGAAAGCGATAGAGCGAGAATAGCGGTGTTGGTTTTCTTGCACGATGTCGGCAAGCTGCATCCCGGATTTCAAGCCAACGCCCGTCCGGATCTGCCCCGTTGGCCAAGCGGCCCGGTCAGCCATTCGTCAGCTGGTGCTGGACTGTTAACTCTAGCATTCAAAGACCGGAACCACCCACTCAATGATATTGTGGCGGAACTTGTGACTTGGGGAGAGGGGACGGCTGATCTGTTAATGCCAATCTTTGCCCATCATGGGCGACCAGTTCAGCCATCAATGGACAAAAAAGCAGACTGGCCTGTTAGCAACGCCTACGATTGGCGGACCGGTGCGTCAACTATGGCCCTCATTCTGCGAGATGCTTTTCCGGCGGCATTCCTGCAGGCTAATGCTTTGCCCGAACCTCCGGCCTTTATCCATCTGGTTGCGGGCCTCACAGCACTTGCCGATTGGATAGGGTCCGACGTTCGGTTCTTTGAATTTAATCCGGATCCAGACTCTACCTATCAAGCCCAGTCCCGAGCCGCGGCCCAGCGGGCTGTCGAGACGATTGGAGTTGATGTTGCATCGCTTGACGTGACGAGCACCAACTTCGCCGCCGTGAGTGGGTTCTCTACGCCCAATACAGCGCAGAAAACCGTAGGCCAAACCGATCCGTCCAACCAATTGGTCATATTGGAAGCTGAGACAGGGTCAGGCAAGACCGAGGCGGCTCTTTGGCGCTTTGCCCAATTGTTTGCGGCCGGGCAGGTGTCGGGAATGTATTTCGCGGTGCCAACCCGGGCGGCTGCCCGGCAACTTCACGAGCGGGTCAATCGGTCGATGCAGCTTTTATTCGGCCAACACGCGCCGGAGGCCGTGTTGGCGATACCTGGACTGCGGGTTGCGGGCGACGCAACGGGACAAATCCTGCCGGGATTCGAAACGAGATGGGATGATCAGTGCGGCCCGGCAGCTTCCCGCTGGGCGGCCGAACATGCCACTCGGTTTCTGGCAGCCACTGTCGCAGTAGGCACAATCGATCAGGCGATGTTGTCCGCGCTTCAAGTAAAGCATGCTCATTTGCGTGGGGCAGCCCTAGCGCGCAACCTGTTGGTGATCGACGAGGTTCACGCTTCTGACAGCTATATGACAGAGGTTGTGTCGGCCCTGCTGCATGGGCATTTAGCAATCGGCGGCTATGCGATGCTGATGTCAGCAACTCTAGGCAGTCGGGCGCGGGCGCGCTACCTGGGCGCGGCGCAGCCAAATTATGACAATGCGGTTGCGGCCCCTTATCCCGCGGTGTGGACGAAGGCTCAAGCCGCCTCAGATATGGCCGGTGGTCCTGGGCGGGTGAAGGTGGTCGAGATGGAGTCCCGGCCGTCCATGGCCGCCCAACCCTTGGCGAGCGAAGCGATGGCCGCTGCCAAGGATGGGGCGCGTGTGCTTGTGATCCGCAACACGGTAACTGAAGCCATAGCCACCTTTCAGGCCGTGCTGCAGGCTGGCGGAAGCGCACTGCTTATGCAGATGAATGGTGGGCCGGCGCTGCACCATTCGCGTTTTGCGTCCGAGGATCGCAAATTGCTGGATGCCGCGGCTGAAGGGGCGTTGGCAACAGCCGCATGCCGACCACAGGTGGGTTGCATCGTCATCGGGTCGCAGACGTTGGAACAGTCCTTGGATATTGACGCCGATATCCTTCTGACCGACCTGTGCCCGGTCGATGTGCTGTTGCAGCGGATCGGTCGTCTGCACCGCCATATCTTGCCTCGCCCCGCAGGATATGCAGTGCCTCGTGCAGTGGTTTTGTGTCCCGAGGGTGGAATCGACCGATTGACGAAACCGATGTTCGACAACGGTCTCGGTGGCTGGAATGACGCCGGGAGCCTGCAAGGCATTTATACTGACCTTGCCGCAATTGAGCTGACCCGACGGCAGATTTCAGCGCATTCTGTCTGGCAAATTCCAGCGATGAATCGGGCCTTGGTTGAAAGCGCGACTCATCCTGACGTGCAAGCGGCTTTAATCAAGGAAAAGGGCGGGGACTGGGAAGCCTATCAACGCACTTTGGCGGGCAAAACTGCAGCTGAGCGCATGGCGGGACAGCTCAACGTGCTGCAACGCGACAAGGCCTTCCCGGACCGCTTCAAGAGCGACGATGAACAGGTCATGACCCGACTGGGGGCGCAAGGCCCGTCATTGACCTTGCCGGAAGGCACGATCGGACCATTTGGTACTTTGGTGAGAACCATCGTTCTACCAGCCCACTGGGTGCACGGCCCTCTGTCCGACGACCTGCTTGCACCTGTGCAGTTCGACGGCGGTTTCGAATTCGCGGTGGGCGAGAAAATGTTCCGTTACACCCGCGCCGGGGTTGACAGACTATCGGTCAAAAGCGCGTAGTTCGGTACAATTGATGTTTCTTTGGGTGGGTGAATTGGTCGATCTTTTGGAGGCCCCGATTTTCAGGACGATCCCAGCTGGGTACCACAATCTTCCTGGCCTTATGGCCGCAATGGCGCGAGACGAAATTCGAAGTTTCCTGGCCCAACGACCGCATCAGCGCCCAGCCTGGCATATGTTTCTGGTACAACTGGCCGCTCTGGCCATTTGGACTGACAGACGTGAGGACTTACCCGAGACAGAGACTGAATGGCGCGCTCTTTTGCTTGCTCTGACGGCAGGAGATGCAAGGCCTTGGGCGCTGACCGGACGAGACGACAAACCTGCTTTCATGCAGCCACCGGCTCCCGTCGGTTTGATTTGGAAGCCGGTCGAGACGCCCGATGCCCTGGACTTGCTCATCACGTCACGCAACCACGACCTGAAGCAGACGATTGCCAGGCTGGCAGAGGCAGAGGATTGGGTGTTTGCACTGGTGTCGTTGCAGACCTCGGAAGGTTACGGCGGTGCGGGCAACAACGGAATTGCCAGGATGAATGGCGGTTCATCCAGCCGGGCGATGCTGGCGCTGGCGCCAGTATCGCATAGCCGCGCTGTGCCAGATCCGTCGTCGTGGTGGCGGCGCGATGTCTTGGCACTGGTTGCCTTGCGCCGGAACGGTGATGAAATTGCCCCCGGAACACCTGGCGGACCCGCCCTGCTATGGGCAATGGAGTGGGTCGAGGGTCATCAGCTTGATCTGACCCGTCTGGACCCATGGTTCATCGAGGTATGCAGGCGTGTGAGGCTGGAACCGACCCCGGATGGCTTTGTTGCGAGGCGCAGCACGTCTTCTGGTGCCAGAACCGATGCCAAAGCCTTCAAAGGCGTAGTGGGCGATCCCTGGGCATCGATCAGTGCTGAAGACCCGCCAAAATCACTGACTTTGGGCGAGGGCGATTTCACCTATCGTCGGCTGTCAGACCTGATGTTTTCATCCGAATGGCACCTTCCTCCGTTGGTCAATCCGACAAAAGACGATGGTGACTGCCTGTTGGTGGCAGAGGCCCTTTCGCGTGGCAATTCCAAGACAGATGGCTTCAAGTCACGGATCGTGCCGATCCCTGGGGCCGTTTGGCGGTTCTTTGGTTCAGAGAACACCGGAACGTTGGCCAAGGCGCAGATCGGCGAAATCAAGATATTTGACGAGGCTTTGCGCAACGCCCTCGCGCGCGTTGCCGCTGATGGTGTTAAACTCGACGACCCAAACCTTGATCAGAAGCTCTTGGCAAAAAACTACTACCGTTCCACCGAAGCCCGCGCGCGCTTCGACCGGGCCGCCGACCGGTTGTTCTTTCCAAGCCTGTGGGACCGGCTGGCGGAAAGCCAGACCGGGTCGGATGCCGGATATTATCGCTTTATCAGGAACCTGCACCAAGCGGCCCAGATTGAACTTGAACTGGCCATGCCCGGTATTCCCTGTGCCACCCTCTACCGCCCGCGTGCCGAAGCCCGCGCCAGACGCGCTTACTTCGCCAGACTGCGCAAGGCAGAGTTTCAGTTCCTGTTTGACGCCCAGCTTCTCCCTGACCTTCCTCTTGTAGATGAACCAGAGGCCGCCGATGTCTGACACCGACCCCGTCAATCGAACCGCAGTTGCTGCCGCCCACGCTTTGCACGTGCTTCAGACCGGCCCGCTGGCCGACCTGCGTCGGATGGACCCTGAGGCCGGATCGGCAGCCTTCTGGAGGCTGGCAGCGCAGCATCCTGACAGTATCGGGACAAAGCCGCTGGAATGGGCGGACATCATCCGCATACTCGCAATCCTGACACCAAAAGGCGCGCCAGAGAACAGACTGCCGCTGCACGACGCTTCCCGTCCGTTTGGTACAGTTCTGTGCGATGGCGGCGATCCTGCGTGGTCGGGGGACCGCCCGGTTTTGTCTGAACTCAGACTGGCGCAACTGCTGGCCGCTCGCGGCCCGGCCCGGATAGACGCCTTGACCCGCGTCGCAAGGATGTTGGCCCGCTCGCGCCCGGCGGCAGCAGGTCTGGATGTACGCGGCATTGCCTGGGCGGTGCTGGACTCCAAGGGGAGTGCCCGCATCGCCGAACACTATTACCGCAGGCTCGACCGTGCCGAGGCTGCTCGCACCAAGGAAGCCACCGCATGACCACGCCCAGATTTCTGCAAATCCATACTCTGACCTCTTACACAGCGGCCCTTTTGAACCGGGACGACAGCGGCCTGGCCAAACGGCTGCCCTATGGCGGCGTCTTGCGCACCCGGATCAGTTCGCAATGCCTAAAACGTCATTGGCGGCTGGCCGAAGATCCTCATTCTTTGCACGCCATAGATGGGGCAGAGGCCGCGTTCCGGTCGCGGGAACTGGTGACCAAGAAGGTGATTGAAGACCTGAAGGGGATGATCGACGACGCGGTCCTTGCGGCGATCGAACCGGAATTTCAAATGGCGCTCTACGGCGACAAAGGGACCACCAAGAAGGGGCGCCAAACCCTGCTGTTCGGCGAAAGCGAGTTGAAATGGCTAGCCTCCGAAGCCGCCCGCATTTCAACTGTGGCGGCTGGGGATGCCAAGGCCGCGAAAGTGCTGGCCGAGGACTGGCGCAAGAGCATGAAGGGCAGCCTTTCGGCCATGAAGGCGGCCTCAACGCTGCCGGGTGGCCTGACGGCGGCACTCTTTGGCCGCATGGTCACCTCTGACCCGGAGGCCAATATAACCGCCCCGGTCCATGTCGCCCATTCCATCACGGTGCACGAAGAAGAAGCCGAAAGTGATTATTTCACTGCGGTGGATGACTTGTCAGGTGACGAACCGGGGGCGGATACCATTCAGGAAACCGAACTGACCTCCGGGCTGTTCTACGGCTATGTTGTCGTTGATCTGCCGGGCTTGCTGGCCAATCTGGGTGGCGATCCCGTGTTGGCCGGAAAGGTTCTGCACAACCTGATCTACCTAATTGCTGAAGTGACACCGGGTGCAAAGCTCGGTTCCACCGCACCTTACAGCCGCGCTGGTTTGATGCTGTTGGAGGCGGGCGACCGCCAACCCCGCTCACTGTCCGAGGCGTTTCGCACCCCCTGTGCTCCGCATCTGGGACCAGCGGCGGAGGCACTGTCGGAGAAATTGGCGCAGTTCGATGCAGCCTACGCTACGGGCGAAGACCGCCGGCTCCTGTCATTGGCAAATGCGCCAGTCCCCGGTGCCACCGACGGGAGTTTAGGCGAACTCGCGCTTTGGGTGCAGACTTTGCCTAGGCACTTGTCTTGAGCGACCGCTGGCTGATCCTGGACCTCTGCGCGCCCCTGATGGCGTTTGGCGGGGTCGCCATCGACCACGTTGGCCCCACGCGGGACTATCCCGCCGCCTCGATGTTGACCGGCCTCTTCGGCAACGCTTTGGGTTGGCACTGGACGGACACAGCAGCGCATCAGGCGTTGCAGGATCGGTTGGTCTTTGCCGCAAGTGTCCAGGAAGAAGGCCGTCTGATAACGGACAGCCAGAATGCCAAACTGCAAAAGAGCGACACTGGATGGACAACCTTTGGTGCGCCAGAGGGCAGGGACGGTGCCAGTTACGACGCGCCTCACCGCCGCCGCCGCGACTATCTGGCCGACGCACGGGTGCTGGTCGTTCTGCGCCTTGAGGATGACGCCACGCCACCTAGCCTTGACCAGTTGGCGGCAGCGCTGAACCGCCCGGCCCGCCCGCTGTTCATTGGTCGCAAGTCTTGCCTACCCTCCCGCCCGCTGTTTGCAGGCTGGTGCGACGGTGCCAATCCCTATGCCGCGCTGGCGGCTATAAGCATCGCCCATAATGCCCGCGCCCAGTGGCCCGAAGGTGACGGCCCGGCTGGCGATCAGACGCTGGAGCTTGCCGACCTGCGCAATTGGCGCAGCGGGCTACACGGCGGCTCCAGGGTTGTGGTGCAAGGCCGCCTGCAAAAGGCAGCGCCATGACGCCGCCCTCGCTGTTCCTGCTCAGGGTCCCGGTGAACTTGCCCGCACTCGCCCGCTTGGCTGCAACCCGCGGTTGGGTGCAATCCGATGGGTTCGACGAGGGCCGCGCCCTGCATCACCTTTTGGCCGAAACATTCGGCAAAGGTATCACGCAACCCTTCCGGCTGCTGGTGCCGCCGCGCAAGAACAATGGCAACCTCTATGCCTATACGCCCGCCGACCTTGCCACGTTGCAAAACACTGCCCAGACCATAGCTTTGCCAGAAAACCTGTCGGTTCTTGACCTTGGTCAGATGGCCGCAAAGCCCATGCCAACCAATTGGACAACGGGCCAGCGGCTTGGCTTTGATCTGCACACCCGCCCGGTCCGGCGCCTGAACGCAGCACTTGGCAGCTTCGCCAAGGGGGCAGAGATAGATGCGTTTCTGGCCGAGGTCTTGCACAGGCATCCCGATAAACCTCCTGAATCGCAGGAAGCCACGCGCGAGGCGGTCTATCTCGACTGGCTGGGCGAGCGTTTGGCCGGGGTCGCCACACTCGATCTGTCGGTCACTAGCATGGCCCGCTTTCGTCGCAGTCGCGTGGCGCGCGGTGGTCCCCGGTCGAAGGGGTCGGAGGGGCCCGAAGCAACAATTCACGGCACCCTGCAAATTACCGACCCCCAGCGTTTTGCCGCTCTGCTCACGCGCGGTGTCGGGCGGCACCGGGCCTACGGCTTTGGCATGCTGCTGCTGCGGGCACCCGGCAAACCGATACCGGAGGATTAGAATGCTGAAAGGGCGCCTTGGGCTGGACAGCGCAAAAGTGCCCTACGCCGATCGCGCCGGCTTGTTGTATCTGGCACGTGGGGCCCTGACCTCACGCGATGGTACTTTGGCCTTTGTCCAAGGCGCGACCACCGAAGCCGACGCCCTTACGCCCGGTGACTACGCCATCCCGCTGCAAGGCGTGTCGATGATCCTGCTTGGTCCCGGCTCGACCGTCAGCCACGACGCGTTGCGCCTACTGGCTCATGCGCGCACAGCACTGGCAGCGGTGGGCGAGGATGGGGTGCGGATGTACACCGCCCCGCCCCTGATCCCCGACCGATCCGGTCTGGCACGGGTTCAGGCCCGGATTTGGGCCGATGAAGACATGCGCCTGATGATCGCCCGCCGGATGTACGCCATGCGTTTAGGTGAAATTTTGCCGCATCGCGACCTGAACGTGCTGCGCGGCATCGAGGGCGCCCGGATGAAAGAAAGCTACCGGTTGATTGCCCAGTCCGTCGGGATCAACTGGCAAGGCCGTCATTATGATCGCGGCGATCCGATGGCCTCAGACCTGCCCAATCAGGCGCTGAACCATGCGGCCTCTGCGGTCGAGGCCGCTGCCGCCATTGCAGTGGCCGCCACCGCCACCATCCCGCAATTGGGCTTCATTCACGAAGATGCCGGGCAATCGTTCGTTCTGGACATAGCCGACCTCTATCGCGCCGAAGTCACAATCCCCTGCGCCTTCAAAGCCGCCAAACAGGTGGCAGCACACCCGACCGAGAATATCGAGCGCACCACCCGCCGCCTGACCGGCCAGACACTGGCGCGCGACCAGATCATCCCCGAGATGATCGAGCGGATCAAGCGGCTGATCGAAGGAACTGAATAGGTGGCCACCCAGACCACCATGATCGTCACCCGCGACGTCGAAGCCCGTTATCGCGGCTTTCTGACCTCGGTGATGCTGGAGATCGCGCCGGGTGTCTATGTCTCGCCGCGCATGTCAGCGGCAGTCCGCGAACGCGTCTGGGAGGTGCTGGCCGATTGGTGGTCAGCCCTTGGCCGCGGATCCATCGTGATGGTGTGGCGTGACAAGGCCGCAACCGGAGAGCTGGCAATGGAAATGCTGGGCGAACCGCCCAAAGAGCTTGTGGACGCCGATGGCGTTTTACTCGTAAAACGAAAGTAATAGGGGATTCGCTCTCGCCTGTGTTCTTTGAAAATGTAAATATACTAGTGAATTGGTTCGAAGAGGTTCCCCCGCGCTGGCGGGGATAGGCCCATGACCGGGTGCCGTATGACTTGTGGGCACATGGTTCCCCCGCGCTGGCGGGGATAGGCCCGTCCAGGCCTTTGCCCAGCGCATCGAGGCAGAGGTTCCCCCGCGCTGGCGGGGATAGGCCCCGAGGCCCATCATTCCTCCAATGCCGCGCGGAGGTTCCCCCGCGCTGGCGGGGATAGGCCCCTGCTGCGCGACTATCGACCCTACGCCAAACAGGTTCCCCCGCGCTGGCGGGGATAGGCCCGCGAACCGCCCATCGGTCGCGCAGTATTCCGCGGTTCCCCCGCGCTGGCGGGGATAGGCCCAGGATGTTCTGCGCGCCGTCGCGGACGTAGATGGTTCCCCCGCGCTGGCGGGGATAGGCCCAATGCCACCACGGCGCTGAAAGGGCTTGTGCCGGTTCCCCCGCGCTGGCGGGGATAGGCCCGATATTTACCGCATAAAGCGGGACGGTCGTTGGGTTCCCCCGCGCTGGCGGGGATAGGCCCGCTGGTGGTCCAAGGTGTCAAGCCATACCACGGGTTCCCCCGCGCTGGCGGGGATAGGCCCCCCCTCGCCGATGATGTCGAGTGGTGGGCAATGGTTCCCCCGCGCTGGCGGGGATAGGCCCTGGGCGGGCGGAATGCGGTTGGGCTTCATTCTGGTTCCCCCGCGCTGGCGGGGATAGGCCCCGGCTGCTGACTTCTGGACCACGGACCCGCGTGGTTCCCCCGCGCTGGCGGGGATAGGCCCCACACCGGGTCGGTCTGGCTCAACATCTACCTGGTTCCCCCGCGCTGGCGGGGATAGGCCCACGTCTGCTTTCAATGCAAGGCCCCGGCGTCTGGTTCCCCCGCGCTGGCGGGGATAGGCCCGCGACGTGGAATGACCCCGCAGACGGCGATGAGGTTCCCCCGCGCTGGCGGGGATAGGCCCGCTGTGCGTAAACCCGAACTGCATGTTCAGGTGGTTCCCCCGCGCTGGCGGGGATAGGCCCGTGACTGACAGCCTGTTCAACATCCTTGACGAGGTTCCCCCGCGCTGGCGGGGATAGGCCCGCTAATCTATTGCGCCGCAGTAGAACCATCAAGGTTCCCCCGCGCTGGCGGGGATAGGCCCTACACCTGCGTTTACTTGGGCCAAGCTGACCCGGTTCCCCCGCGCTGGCGGGGATAGGCCCGGATCAGGCATTAATTCCAAGCCCGTTGGCACGGTTCCCCCGCGCTGGCGGGGATAGGCCCCCGCTGCAATGCGGCTTGCAGGGGATCGTGGCGGTTCCCCCGCGCTGGCGGGGATAGGCCCTTGCGGCGGCTTTTGCGGCGGGCAATGGGAAAGGTTCCCCCGCGCTGGCGGGGATAGGCCCCCGCAACAGGGCGGCGGCGAATACGGACTGCAGGTTCCCCCGCGCTGGCGGGGATAGGCCCCGACATGATCGGCTGTTCACCAGCGCGCCCCAGGTTCCCCCGCGCTGGCGGGGATAGGCCCCCGACCGCCAGACCGCAGTCGGGAAACAATCTGGTTCCCCCGCGCTGGCGGGGATAGGCCCGTGGAAGGCATCCGCCACCACTTGTCGCCCAAGGTTCCCCCGCGCTGGCGGGGATAGGCCCGCACCGGACGGTTCGGCCCACACATTCACGGTGGTTCCCCCGCGCTGGCGGGGATAGGCCCGGCGATATCGTGGGCGTTGAGCAAATGACGATGGTTCCCCCGCGCTGGCGGGGATAGGCCCGTGTTCTTTGTGGACACCGACTTCCTTGAGTTGGTTCCCCCGCGCTGGCGGGGATAGGCCCGGACAAGACCCAGATCGGCTTGATGGCGCAGGAGGTTCCCCAGCGCTGGCGGGGATAGGCCCCGGCAAGCGAGGGGTATGGCGAGAAATACACAGGTTCCCCCGCGCTGGCGGGGATAGGCTGCAGCCTGTGCATTTAGCTGAACGAATTGACCAGATGTGGACAAGATCACTAAACCAACTGTTGAGAGTTCGATGCCGGTTCCACTTCCCATCCAACTGAAAAATGCAAACGCCTCAAATGGCGCTTCAAGAAATCCAAACAAAAGCAATATCTTACAGGCTGAGCACTAAATCGGCGCAGTCATCAGCTTCAGAGAGAATGCAGCCCGAGAGAACGAAATCGGCCGCCCAACGCATGAGTCCAGTGCTCAGCCTGTCCCGTATAACCCTCTAATACAACGACAAATTTCTGTCACTGGGGACAGCGGAGACTGGGTTCATTGGAGTGATTGGCGGAGGGAACGGGACTGCCGTCCAACCTTCTCTGGGTGCATCAGAAGATACGAGACAGGGCTGCGCCCAGACAACTCAATCTAATGCTCTGAAATTGTGTGTGTTTCCAGCACGCCTCATGCTTGAAACCGCACGCACCCCACCTCGCTTGAAGGCGCAACCACGGTGACATCGAAAGGATGCAGACTGGCTACACGAAACTCTGCGGCCCCCGAACCGAAATGGGTTTCCACCGAGATGTACGACGCGGCCTTGCTGCGGGTACGTTCCTGAATGTCTCCGCTTTCCGAGATCAGCAACACCGTCCGCCCATTGCAAATGACCGAACCATACGGTCGCCACATGCCGTCCCTTGCGCCCGCACGTCGATATGCGAAATGCACAACCCAAGGCGCATCGACGCCGTCGGTCGTCATCGG
>JANNBG010000442.1:0-3603 GCA_031385205.1 Rhodobacterales bacterium | reverse complement strand
CCAAGGGGCGGGTGCTCATTTAGCGGTAACGTTTCATAGAGCAAAAGCTGGCCACCATATTGGGGAAATGCCCCAGCACACCGACAAGGTTTGCATAGTTGACATTGGTATTGGGACACGACTTGCCCCGCCATTGCCATGGGAAATAGACGCAGCGGTCAGTAATTTGATTTCTGAAAAGCCCGGTTATCAGAAATGGACTTACGCGCACAAATACACCCACGGCCATGCGCTTATCCTCTCCGGCCCGCCCGGCCATGGCGGGGCTGCGCGCCTTGCGGCACGTGGCGCGCTGCGGATCGGGGCGGGGGTGGTGACGGTGGGGTGTGAGGCGGAGGCGGTGGCGGAGCATGCGGCGCGGTTGGATGCGGTGATGGTGCGGGTGGTCGGGGGTGATCTGGACCTGCTGGCAGATGCGCGGATTAACGCTGTGTGCGTGGGGCCGGGGTAGGGGGGGAATGCAAGGGCGGTGGCGCTGGTTCGGGCGGTGCTCGCCTCTCCCTCTCATCCCTCTCCCTCGGGAGAGGGAAGGCACCAGAGCGGACAGGCGGGCGCTGCTCCCCTCTCCGCATCGGAGAGGGGCCGGGGGAGAGGTGTTGTGTTGGATGCCGATGCGCTGACCATTCTGTCACAACACCCGGAGCTGTTCGCCATGCTGCATGAAAACTGCGTCCTGACGCCCCATGCGGGGGAGTTTGGACGGCTGTTTCCGGACATTGCGGCAAAACTCGCGGCCCCTGCCACCACAGGCCCCGCCTATTCCAAGGTGGATGCCACCCGTGAGGCTGCGGCGCGCGCAGGGTGTGTGGTGCTGTTCAAGGGGCCGGATACGGTGATCGCGGACCCATCGGGCCGCTGCAGCATCAATTCCGCGCATTATGACCGCGCGGCGCCGTGGCTCGCCACGGCTGGGTCGGGGGATGTGCTGGCGGGGTTCATCACCGGGCTGCTGGCACGCGGCTTTGCGCCCATACAGGCGGCGGAAACGGCAGCGTGGCTGCACGTGGAATGCGCACGCAGTTTCGGGCCGGGGCTGATTGCGGAGGATTTGGCCGAGGAGTTGCCGAAGGTGTTTCGGGCGTTGGGGGTTTAGGCGGCTAGGCGCGCCGTACAAGCCGGAGCGAGAACGACTTGAGCATCCGCCAGGCCGATGGTGGCGGCTGCGCCAAATAGCGGCGCGCGTCCTCGCCCAATGAAACCGGCGTCCTGTGGGCACCGATCAGCGAGACCAGCTCTACCGTGCAGCCATCGGTGGAATAGATCGAGGATTTTTGTCCGCGCATCCGTTGAAACCGCGCCTTTTTATCGTTGATCGCCTCGACCAGGGTGTGATCCGTCAGTTCCAACGGCGTGAACAGCGAATCAAAAATGAACAAGCCCTTGTAATCGCGGCGAAAATGTATCCGGCAATCTGAACCGTTGCCGCGAATGGTCAACACGCCGGACGTTTCCGTCGCCCAGATATGCGCCCCGACAAACAGCCGAGCGCCCGTGGCAAGGCAGCGGTCACCCTCGGTGAACCGGGTCACAGTGTTCTGGATCAGGCTGGTGCCGATGGTCATGACAGGCAAATCCGCGTGTGACAGGGCCATATCGCAATAGCCGACCGGCTTTTGCGCCAGCAGCCAGGCGCGCGCGGCCTGTGCCCGGCGGTTGGTTTTGCGGTCTGTCGCCAGATGGCGCAGAACAACCTCGGCGATGCGGCCCTGATAGGCCGCATTGAAATGATAAGGGTCGGCATAAGCCCCACTGGGGTCAATGCCGTCGTTGACGAGCCATGTCTTCAAATGTGTGCGAAAGTCGATATACGCCACGCGAAAGCGCGTCAAAAGCGCCAGCAGATCATCGATCATCGCGTTATTCACATGTTGCTGCGGAAACAGCAGCACCACCAGATCGTCAAGCCGACGCTGCTGGTGCAGAGCCATCAGCATCGTGGTGTAGTGGCTGAGAATGTCATCTTGGGTGCAAAAACCGGTGTCCAGAAACAACTGGTCGTTGATATTGAAATCCACGAGGATACGGTCTGCATGCCGCGTCAATGTGCCGGACTCGATCATGTATGCGCCCAGCCGCGATGAACTTCCGCCGATGGATTTGTTGGTCAACTGCCAGCCGATCGCTGCGGCACCGCCAGACAACTGATTGACCCAACCCTCGCGCATCAGGGAATTGGACGTTCCGATCACCAGTGCCATCCGGCTTGGCTGAGGGGGGGACGTCACGGCCATGGGTGTCCTGAAACGCAAAACGGGGGCAGGGAAGTTGTCCAACGCGTGTTCAGGAACAAAAAAGAGCCGCGGATCGTGCCATGATATGGTTTTGCTTACGCCAAGACAAGGTCGTCCCAAAAGGGAACACGCGTGTTGCCGTGCTGGTTACGGGACCGCAATGATGACAGATTATGTGGCGTGGCTGCATGTCGAATGCGCGCGCAGTTTTGGGCCGGGGCTGATTGCGGAGGATTTGGCCGAGGAGTTGCCGAAGGTGTTTCGGGCGTTGGGGGTTTAGGCGCGAAATTCGTTCGAACGAATTTGCAAAAATCTTCGAAGATTTTTGGGGTCAGGCGGCCACGGTTGCCGAACAGGCCAGCTCCAGCCCGCCTGCATAGATTACCACAACACTGTCAAACATCAGCGTAAACATCCGCAGGCCTGCGACCTTGACACGGCGGATCATCTGGCCGTCGGCCATGCGTTCGACCGGCACCAACGCCTGTGCTGCCCCATACAGCGCCTTGGCGCGCCAATCGCGCACCAGGATGGGTTGACCCACGGCCAGGATCACATCCTCAAGAGGCTTGTCATGGCCCAGCGTGCTGGCCCCCACGCGCACCGCCTGGCCATTCACCACGCGCACGGCGATGCCACGCAGCGTGCGTGCGCCATCGCGCGTCAGCACCCGGTCACCCACGGTCAGGAATTCAACCGGGATTGCACCATCCAGCGTCATCACCGACGTACCCGCCGCCATGCCCGTGGTCAGCGCCAAGTCTGCGGTCGTTGCTGTCATGCTGTGTGCCATGGTGATCCCTCAACTGCTCGCCATCTTTTTTCGCCACAATACGTCAAGATTGCGTTCATGGCGTGCTGGTTTCGCGGCGTTTATGCTGGCCCTGCTCAATTCCGCTTGTTAAAGGGGCCAGATGCGGGTGTGGCGAAATTGGCAGACGCACCAGATTTAGGTTCTGGCGCCGCAAGGCGTGGGGGTTCAAGTCCCTCCACCCGCACCACGAAAATCCCTCTCGCGCAAGGCCACATCCTTTGCTAAAAGGCGCGCGAGACGGGCGTGGGGGCAACCCCGCGTCCCCAGCATATTGTGCGGCGCGTAGCCCAGATAACCGAAAAGGACGACACCCCATGCAGGTGACCCAGACCCTGAACGAAGGCCTCAAGCGCGGCTATACCATCACTGTGACGACGGCCGAACTGGAAGCGCAGGTTCAGGAAAAACTGCTGGAAGCGCAGCCGGAAATGGAGATGACGGGTTTCCGCAAAGGCAAGGTGCCGATGGCGATGCTGCGCAAGCAGCACGGCCCGCGCCTGTTGGGCGATGCGATGCAATCGGCGATTGATGCGGCGATGAAGACGCACTTCGACACGT
>JANNBG010000435.1:0-3364 GCA_031385205.1 Rhodobacterales bacterium | reverse complement strand
CCCGCCCCCCCATGATGACCCAGGTTTTCCAGGCACCCTCGGGTGGCAACTGGTGCGGCAAGGCCCAGAACGGAAACAACCACGGCAGGCTCAGCAGGGCGTTTTCCGACAATCCCGCCAGAAACTCATCCATCACTTCCGGCGTCGCGGAGGCAAGCCAGGCGGCGCCCGATTTCATCGCGTGCGGCGTCGAAGTCGAGGGCATGGTCCCCGACGGCCCCTGCTGCTTCTTTGCGGAGTTTTCCAAGCCTTGTCCCTTCATCCATCACCACTTTCAGGGCCGCCTTGAGGTCCTTGATGGCAAGCGACACCACCTTTCCCCCCGCATCCGGTCGCGCCTTCAACCGCCTGATTGCCCGAACCAGATCTTCCACCGCTTCCCTGAAGTACAGTTCCATCTCCGCCAGCAAATCCACTGGCGCTTCATCCTCGACCCGGAATGTGATCGTCATCTGCTGCTCAACCCGCCTCTCGTGTTCGTCCGCACGAGTGGAAACAGAAAAGCGGCCCCGGATTTCTCCGTGCCGCTTGCCCACCTCTTCTAGCATGTCACAATCTATACCTGCGACCGCCCGCTTTGTCAAATGAATAATAAAGCGATATCAGTGACTTATCGCCCGCCCCATTAACCCTTCATTTACCAACCCGTCGGCCGGGCTTCAGCCCGGCACCGTCTCCCGACGCCGTCCCAACAAAACCGACCGTCCCCCGCATTCCGCATCCTGCCGCACAAAATCCACCACCTCGATCCCCACGTGCGCCAACATCACCGCGTACGCCTCCGGTGCAAAACTTGCGTGATACACGGGCTCGCCACCCACCTGCCCGATCCGCTCGCCTGCCTCAGGACCAACCGTCAACAGCAGCCCTCCACCCGGTGCCAGATGTGCTGCCAGCCTTGGGATCAGCAGCGCCTGCTCGCCTTGCGTCAGATGAAAGACACTGTCCCACCCGATGATCGCCGCGTAAACCTCATCCAGAACAATGGTCCGCATATCCGCGACCGTCCATCGCGCGTCCGGCATCCGTGCCTGCGCAATTGCCACCATCGCTGCAGCAAAGTCGACCCCATGCACCCGCCGCCCGGATGTCACCACATAGCCCGCAATCGGCTCACCCGCCCCGCAGCCCAGATCCAGCACCCGGTCCCCCTGCGCTGTCATCGCCAACGCCCGGTCCAGCCATCCCCGCTCCGACATCCCGCGCGACCGCACCGCATCCCACTGCGAAGCCTGTCTTTCGTAAACCTCCCGAAGATCGCCCAAAAACTGCGATGGCATCTCGCCCCCCCAACATCGCGACGTCGCCCGCGAGGGCGGAGGAGCAGCCCAAGCCTACTCCCCCTGCACCCCCGTCACCGCATTGTCCCCCGCCTGTGCCTCAATCGCCCGCCACTTCGCCACGTTCTCGTTATGCTCCGCCAGCGTTTCCGCAAACGCATGCCCTCCAGACCCATCCGCCACAAAGAACAGATACTTCGATCCATCCGGGTTCAACGCAGCCGCGATTGCATCCTTGCCAGGGTTCGCAATCGGCCCCGGTGGCAGCCCGTCAATCACATAGGTGTTATACGGCGTTTCCCGCCGCAACTCGCTCTGCCGCAAGCCACGCCCCAGCAGACCTTCCCCCTTCGTGATCCCGTAAATCACCGCCGGGTCTGTCTGCAGCTTCATCCCCTGCTCCAGTCGGTTCACGAACACCGCAGCCACCCGCCCGCGTTCCTCCGGGATCCCCGTTTCCTTTTCCACGATAGATGCCATCACCAGCGCCTCTTCCGGCGTCTCGTACGGCAATCCATCCGCCCGTGCCGCCCACAACTCCGCCAAAATCCCCTCCTGCCGCGTCCCCATTTCCGCCAACAGCGCCGCCCGGTCCGCCCCCCGCTCTACCTCATAACTGTCCGGCGCCAGCATCCCTTCCGCTGGCACCGCCGCAATCTCACCCGTCAGGAAGTCCGCCTTCTTCAGCGCATCCACCACCTGCCAGCTCGTCACCCCCTCCGCCACTGTCACCCGCCAGCGCAGATCATCCGCGCCTTGCGCATCCGTATAGGCGCCGGGCACCACGTCCACACCCGGCACGAACCGTGCCACCTCCACAAAATCACCCGTCGCCGCATCCAGTTCCCGCAGCAGGATATCCGCCTTCGCAATCCCGATCCGGTAATTCACATCCCGTCCGCAGGTTGATTGCCCCCCCGCTGTCAGATCATCCAGCACCGCCTGCATCGACGCTTTCGGCGCGATCAGATACGACCCGAACCGCAAGTCATCCGACCGCCCCGCATAATCCGCCCCCATCCGAAAGATCGCCGCACTCGTCACAACGCCGTCCTTGGCCAGCGCATCGCTCACCTTCGTCAGCGACGCCCCCCGCTCCACCCGAAAGCACATGGCATCGGCCAATGGCCCCGGCCCCTTGAACTCGCTCCGTCCCCAAGCCACTGCCGCCGCGCCTGCCAGCAGCAGCACGACAAACACACTCAGCGCATTCGATGCAATCGCCCGCCACATCAGCCCGCCACCCGCCCCATCACCAAACTCGCGTTTGTCCCGCCAAACCCGAACGAATTGCTCAATGCCACATCGACCTTGCGCTTTACCGCAACATGCGCCGCCAAATCCAAACGCGGCGTCACCGCTGGATTATCCAGATTGATCGTCGGCGGGCACATATTATCCCGGATCGCCAGCACGCAGAAAATCGCTTCCACTGCCCCAGCAGCCCCCAACAAATGCCCAATGGATGATTTGGTCGAACTCATCACCACCCCACTTGCCGCGTCCCCCAGCAACCGCTCCACAGCACCCAGCTCAATCGTATCCGCCATCGTCGATGTCCCATGCGCATTGATGTAATCAATATCCGCAGGCCTCATCCCCGCCCGCGTCAGCGCCGCCTGCATCGACCGATACCCGCCATCGCCGTCCTCACTCGGTGCCGTGATGTGATACGCATCGCCAGACAGCCCGTACCCCAGCACCTCCGCATACATCTTCGCCCCCCGCGCCATGGCATGCTCGTACTCCTCCAGCACCACTACGCCCGCCCCCTCGCCCATCACAAACCCATCCCGGTCCGCATCATAGGGCCGCGACGCCTTTGTCGGGTCATCGCTGCGCTTCGTGCTCAACGCCTTGCACGCGTTGAACCCCGCAATCCCAATCTCGCTGATAGGCGACTCCGCCCCCCCCGCGATCATCACATCCGCATCGCCCCACATGATGAGCCGCGCCGCATCCCCAATCGCATGCGCGCCCGTCGAACACGCCGTCACCACCGCATGGTTCGGACCCTTGTAGCCAAACCGGATGCTCACCTGCCCCGAAATCAAGTTGATCAGCGCCCCCGGAATAAAGAACGG
>JANNBG010000434.1:0-1859 GCA_031385205.1 Rhodobacterales bacterium | reverse complement strand
GCAGGTGTCTGCCGTTGCGGGGGCAGATTTGGCACGGATGTCAGGGGCTTTGCCCCAAGTTTCGGGGTGGGTTTCGGTGCGATGTCGGCAGGCGGGACAAATTGAATGCGCGCTGCGGGTTTTGGGTCGTCGATCATGGATCCTGCGCCGTTTCCTGCCCTGTCGTCCTGTTTGTCTGCGGACGTGCCTTCTGTGCCTGCGCCGTTCTACGCAGGCTGGCCTAAGGCGAGCATATGCCCTAAACACGGCGCTGGAAACAGGGATTGCCGAAAAAAAATGCCCCCGACACCACCCAGCACAAGTCTTTCCGACCAACCGGCCCGGCGCGTGCGGGGGCGGCCCCGGCTGCAAAAGCTGCGGGTGTTGGCGGCGTTGATCCTGCGCGAGATGTCAACGCAATATGGCCGCAGCTGGGGCGGGTACTTCTGGGCTGTCGGGGAACCTGCAGCCAGTGTGCTGCTGTTGGCGGTGATTTTTGGGTATGCGTTGCGCACGCCGCCCTTGGGCAACAGCTTTGCGGTGTTTTATGCGACAGGCGTGATCCCGTTCTTTCTGTTCAACGCTGTGGCAACATCAGTTGCGTCAACGGTGCAGCAAAACAAGGGTTTGCTCAGTTATCCGGTGGTCACGGCACTCGACACGGTGCTTGCCCGCACGGCGATGGAGGTCTTGACCTATGTGACCGTGTCGATCGTGTTGTTCCCGCTTTTGATCTGGTTCGATCATGCCGTTGTCAGCGTGAACCTTGTGGCGGCGGCAATGGGGATGCTGATGGCGGCGATGTTGGGCATGGGGATCGGCTGCATCAATGCGGTGGCCTTTGCATTTTTCCCGACCTGGCGGAATATCTGGTCCGTCTTGCGCAGGCCGTTGTTCATCCTGTCCGGCATTCTGTTTACCTACGACATGACGCCGGCTGGTTTTCGCGACTGGATCTGGTGGAACCCTATCATCCATTTCATTGGCCAGATGCGCATGGGTTTTTACCGCAGCTATGACGGCGACTATATCTCGTGGATCTATGTGTTCGGCATATCGCTGTCGTTGTTTGTGGTGGGTGCCTATCTGATGCAGCGCCATGAAGGCACCATGATCGAGCGTTGAGGGGGCCTTCCGGGCGGCTGGGCCATGGGCTATGCCTGCGGCGGTGGAGGTGCGGCTGGATGGACCGGGCAGAGATCGTGCATCAGAATTTCCGCGCCCGAGTAACGGCGGGGGATTTCCCCATGGGGAAAGCGCCGGATGGGCCGTTGACGGGGGCGCTGGCAGCCTCGTTGTTTCGGGCGGGCTGCACCAGCCGGGCGCTGGACATCACCAGCCGGGCTATGCAGCGGGCGGGGCAGGGGTTTTACACGATCGGGTCGTCCGGGCATGAAGGCATGGCTGCGGTGGCGGCGGCCTTGCGGCCCGACGACATGGCGTTTCTGCATTACCGGGATGCGGCGTTTCAGATTGCCCGCAGTCTGCAGGTGCCGGGGCAGGATATGGTGTGGGATATGCTTTTGTCCTTTGCGGCCAGCAGCGAAGACCCGATTTCGGGCGGGCGGCACAAGGTTTTGGGGTCGAAGCCCCTGATGATCCCGCCGCAAACGTCCACCATCGCCAGCCATTTGCCCAAGGCGGTGGGGGCGGCCTATGCCATTGGGGCCGCGCGGAAGATGCGGCCGGAACATGCGCTGCTGGCGGATGACGGGGTGGTGATGTGCAGCTTTGGCGATGCCAGCCTGAACCATGCGACGGCGCAGGGGGCGATCAATACGGCGGGGTGGACCAGCTATCAGGGCATTCCGTTGCCGTTGTTGTTCGTGTGTGAGGATAACGGGATTGGCATTTCGACGAAGTCGCCTGTGGGCTGGGTG
>JANNBG010000419.1:0-8538 GCA_031385205.1 Rhodobacterales bacterium | reverse complement strand
GACGAAGTACGTCTCGAACATCCCGTTCGATGTCAGGGTCATGCCAAGCGACGTGATGCCCGCCTGCCCCAGGCTCATCTGCATGCCACCCATAGAATTCAGATCAATACGGTTCACCTGTGTGGTCAGGCCAAAGGCGTTGTTGCCGGGAAAGTCGATGTCGAAACGGTCCAGCCGCAGGATGCGCGCCTTTGCATCGTAATGGGCGACAAAGTCCATGTTGATCCATGACGGGGCCATCTGCAGGCCCATCAGGTAATCCATGCGGGCCTCGCTCGTTTTTACACCCAGACGCACGTGGCGGACCTGCACCTCCAGCGTGGCAGGCGGTTTACCTGCCGAGACGGCCGCCAACCCATCGCCACGAAAGCGGATCAGATCGGCGGTCCAGTTGGGTTGATAGTCATTGTCGGGTGCGATCTGCGTACCATCAATCTGACACCAGCCATCTTGCAGAGTGACGGTGGGAAGGGTTACCGGCAGGTCTATCAGGGCGATGGTCGGCTGCACTGCAGTCAGGGCACCCTGACAATCGGCAAGGGTCAGGTCCTGCGCCATGGCGGGCGTTGTCAGTAGTAAAAGGGCGAATGCGCGCATCAATCTATCCCCACTAGGGCCTTGGCGAAGTCTTCAGGATCAAAGGGTTGCAGATCATCAATCTGTTCGCCCACGCCAATCGCATGGATTGGCAGGCCGAACTTATCGGCGAGTGAAACGAGAACCCCACCTTTTGCGGTACCGTCAAGTTTGGTCATCACAAGGCCCGTCACATCAGCGATTTTGCGGAACACCTCGACCTGCGTGATGGCGTTCTGGCCGGTGGTGGCATCCAGCACAAGGATGGTGTTATGGGGTGCTGTCGGGTCTTTCTTGCGGATCACGCGGACGATCTTGGCCAGTTCCTCCATCAGATCGGCGCGGTTTTGCAAACGGCCCGCGGTGTCGATCATCAGAAGGTCGGCACCCTGTTCCTGCGCCTGGGTCAGCGCATCGAAGGCAAGACTGGCGGGGTCGGAGCCTTCGGGCGCGGTCAGCACGGGCACACCGGCGCGGGTGCCCCAGATTTGCAGCTGTTCGACGGCAGCAGCGCGGAAGGTATCGCCGGCGGCAATGATGACGGTTTTGCCGGCGGCTTTGAACTGACTGGCAAGTTTGCCGATGGTGGTGGTCTTGCCGGAGCCATTGACGCCGACCACCAGCACGACTTGCGGCTTTTGCGGATAAAGCGGCAGGGGTTTGGCCACGGGGGTCATGATGCGGGTGATTTCCTCCGCGAGGGCGGTGCGCAGTTCGGTGGAGGATATGCGGCGGCCCATGCGCCCTTCAGCGATGTTGGCGGTGACGCGCAGGGCGGTATCGGTGCCCATATCAGCCTGAATGAGCAGGTCTTCGAGGGATTCGAGCATCGCATCATCAAGGACGCGGCGGGGTTCATCCGTGGCGGTGCGACCAAAAAGGCGGCCAAGCAGGCCGGGCTTGCCAGCCTCAGGATCCGGGGTTGGCGCGAGGGCTGTGGGCGTGACATCCGTGGTGGCTTTTGGCACATCAACCGCGCCCTCGGACACCAGCGCATCCAAGCCTTCGTTGAACTTGTCGGACGACCGGAACATCCGGTCACGCAGCTTTTTCAGAAACGACATCAGGCATCCTTTGCGGTCACCCCTGACCTAACCTTTCAAGGGCTGGCTGAAAAGGGCTCCTCCTGCATTGGGTCAGTGCAAAAGCATCCACGCGGCCACGCCGATCAATGTGATGCCAAAGCCTGCGTTCAGGATGCGGGCATGGCGGTCTGTGCGGAACACCCGTCCCAAGGCGTCACCCAGCAGGGTCCAGACAGTGAAGGCCACCAGGTTGTTCAGCGTAAAGACGGTGGTGATGACCAGCAGCAGCGTCAGAAAGTTATGGGCATCGGCTGACAGGAACTGCGTGAACATCAGGGCGATGATGACATAGGCCTTGGGGTTCAGGATCAGCAATACGACGCCGTCGATAAACCGCGCCGGGCGGGCGGTGGTCTGCCCATCGGTCGGGCCAGCGCACAGGAAAAGCCATGCGAGCCAGAGCATGTAGATGGCACCTGCGACCTTCATGACAACAAAAATTGCCGGATAGGTGGCCAGAACCTGCATGAAACCGTCACCAATGGCAAAGGTCACACCCCAAGTGGCGACATGATAACCGGCACTGGCCGGAAGTGACGCCGCCACGCCAAACCGCGCACCGATGGCGGCAAAGAACATGTTTCCCGGACCGGGGCTGTAGGCCAAGGGGAACAGGAAGACGATCAGGGCGATGATGGTTTCGGTCATGGCACTGGCCCCCCTGCGGAAACCTGACATTGCAAAAGCATGGCTGATGCCGCGACCCGGAACCTGCGCATTGCGGGGCTTTGCCCTTTGATCCCCGACCTCACGATATCGTGTCCGGCCTGCCGGGATGAAACCCCGCCCTGCCGCGTCATTCCCATCAGGTGCCGCGACAACCGCAGTGCTGCCAGATGATGGAGTGACCCCAATGACGCGCCTGATGACAATGACAACCTTTACCCTGCTGCTGACCACTGCTGCGGCCTTTGCCGAAGCCCCGGTGAAAGCCATGGGCGGTGTGCTGACGAACGCCGAGGGCATGACGCTGTACACCTTCGACAAGGACGCGGATGGCGTATCGAACTGCACGGGCGATTGCGCCGGTGTGTGGCCACCCTTTGCAGCGGCGGCAGATGCGGCAGGCGATACGGAATATACAATCATCGACCGTGCAGATGGCACGAAACAATGGGCCTATGACGGCAAACCGATGTATACTTTTGCCAATGATGCCAAGGCTGGCGATATGGCAGGCGACGGCGTCAAAGGCGTGTGGCATGTGATCAAAGCGGAATAATCGCAGACAATGACCCTTCTGGACGAGATCGAAGCTGCGATCCCCGCCCTGCGGCGCTATGCGCATGCGGTGCTGCGCGACAGGGACCGCGCGGATGATCTGGTGCAGGATTGTCTGGAACGGGCCGTTGCCAAACGCCACCAGTGGCAGGGTGACGGCCCGGTGCAGGCCTGGCTGTTCCGCATTCTGATAAACCGCCACCGCGATCTGCAACGCAGTGCGCCGTCACCGGGACATCTGGTGGCGGTAGATGATCTGCCCGATCAACCATCACAAACGGGCGGGCAAGAGGCGCATCTGGCGCTGCGCGAGGTGCAGGCGGCGATCATGCGGCTGCCGATGGACCAGCGCGAGGCGCTGCTGATGGTGGCGCTGGAAGGCAAAAGCATCGATCAGGCGGCGGGGATTCTGGACATTCCCAAAGGAACGCTCATGTCACGCATCGGGCGGGCACGCGCGACCTTGCGCTTATTGACCGGGCGCGGGGGCGATAGGGCACACACCAATAGAAATGCAAAACAATGACGAACACGCCGACCCAAGATGACCTGCTGGCCTATTTCCACGGTGTTTTGCCCGGTGAGGCAGCAACAACCATGGCGGCGCGCGTGGCAGTTGACCCCGTGGCGCAGGCCACGCTGGCGGCATGGGCGGGGCAGAACGCCAGCCTTGCGGCGCTTTATCAACCCATGGCAGCGGAACCGGTGCCGGGGCGTTTGACGAGCGTGATCCGCGAGGCGGCAGCCAAGGATGCACGGCCCAAGCCACGTCTGTGGATGGCGGCGGCCTGCATGGCTTTGCTGGCCGTTGGCGGCGCTGTGGGCTGGGTGGCGCACGGGATTGCACCGCAAGGGCAACCGGGCCAGACGCTGGCGATGGCGGCGATGCAGGCCCATGCGACCTATGTGGTCGAGGTCAAGCACCCGGTAGAGGTTTTGGCGTCGGACCAGGCGCATATGAACACATGGATGTCAAAACGGCTGGGCCATGATATTTCGCCACCCGATTTGTCGGCGGCAGGCTTTGCGCTGCTGGGGGGCCGTGTGCTGCCAGCGGGCACGGGTGTCGCGGCACTGTACATGTATGAAAACGCGGGCGGTCAGCGGGTGACACTGTATGTGACGCCACAGGTCACGGGTCCGGCTGCGGCCTTTCAATATGCCAGCGAAGGTGCAACACAAAGCTTTTACTGGATGGACAACGGGTTAAGCTGTGCCTTGGTGGGCGACATCGCAAAGGATGCGCTGCGGGGGATGGCGGTATCGGCCTATGACCAGTTGATTTAAGGGACAGCGATGAGGCGGGCTATGCTGGCACCCGCGCCAAGGGGGCTAAGCGGGCGGTTCCTGCGCTGGATGGTCCGGCCCAAATTGGTGTGCAGACCAGCGCGGTCCCCCTGCGGCGAAACGCAGCATTTCCGTGGATGTGGGCTGTCATACCGAAACTGGCATGCTAGACCCGGTCCTATGAAAGCCCTGCCCTTGTTCGCCTTTGCCAGTCTTGCACCCCTGCCGCTGTTTGCGCTGGGTCTGTGGCTGGGCGGTGCGTGGGTGTGGGCCGTGTTTCTGTATATGGTGGTATTCGTCGCGCTGTTGGACCAAGTAATCCCCTATGTCGCATCCGACGCGCCGGAAGGTGCGGAGTTTCCTGCGGCAGATGCGTTGTTGGTGGCAGTGGCGGTGGGGCATCTGGTGGCATTTCCGCTGGCGGTCTGGGGCATTGCGGGGGCGTCTGGGTTATCGCCGCTGGCACGTGCCGGGGTATTTCTGGGCTGCGGGCTGTGGTTCGGGCAGGTGTCGAACCCGGTGGCGCATGAATTGATCCACCGGGGCAACCGCTGGTTATTCCGCCTTGGGGCCTTGGTTTATGTGACGATGCTGTTTGGGCATCACACATCGGCGCATCGGCATGTGCATCACCGCTATGCAGCCAGCTTGGATGACCCGAATACGGCGCGTGCAGGGGAGGGGTTTTATGCCTTTTTCATAAGGGCGTGGGCCGGGTCTTTCATCCAAGGCTGGCATGCAGAGGCAAAGCGGTGCCAAGGCCTGCATCCCTATGTCTGGTATGTGGGCGGGGCCTGTGCCGCACTGGCCTGCGGGCATCTGCTGGCGGGTTTTTGGGGCGTGCTGGCATGGGGCGCGCTGGCCTTGCATGCGCAGGTGCAACTGATGCTGTCAGATTATGTACAGCATTACGGCTTGCAACGCGCGATGCGCGATGGGCGGTTGGAGCCGGTGGGGGCGCGGCATTCGTGGAATGCGCCGCATTGGTTTTCATCGGCCATGATGGTGAACGCGCCGCGCCATTCGGACCATCACGCACATCCGGCCCGCCCCTATCCGGCCTTGCGCCTGCCGGATGCGGCTGAGGCACCGATGCTGCCGTGGCCCTTGCCGTTTGCCTGCACGATGGCGTTGATGCCACGGGTCTGGAGGCGTGCCATCGGGCCGCATCTGAAACGCTGGCGGACGCCTGGCTAGGGTCACGCATCCCTGACTTTCCAAAGCCTTGGCGGTCTGGCACAGTATGGCCACCTTTGGAGATATCCCATGCGCACCTTGCTGACTGCTGTGCTGATCGCGGCCTTGCTGCCGCTGCCCGCCTTGGCCGAAACGCCGATGTCGGGTGCCGAGTTTGAGGCCTATGCCACGGGCAAGACGCTGACTTATGCGTTTAACGGTGGGGTTTTCGGCACCGAGGAATACCTGCCGGGGCGCACGGTGCGGTGGGCGTTTACAGAAGATGTGTGCCAGTTCGGGCGCTGGTATGAAAAAGAAACGCAGATCTGTTTTCTGTATGAAGACGACCCGGATGAACAATGCTGGCAGTTCTTTAACACGCCCACGGGCCTGCGCGCGCAGTACATGGATGGAGGGACGCAATTATCAGAGGTAGAGCAATCCACGACTGGTCTGGGCTGCCCGGGGCCGGATGTGGGGGTTTAGTCAAACAGACTGCCCTGTCCTGCCCCGCCATCCCTGGCCTTTTTCGCCTTTGCGCCCAGCACCACGCGCCCATCCTGAAATTCCGCTTCCAGCACGCTGGCCTTTTCGGCCTGGGCCTTGGTGGTGACGACCACGCCATCCCCGCGCAGCACGGCATAGCCACGTTTCAGGGTTTCGGCATAGCCGAGGGTTTGGCGCGTGCGATCCAGCGCATCGAGGCGTTGTGACAGGGCGGTGAAGCGGGCTGTCGGGGCCATGTCAAGCCGGGTGGACAGAATGGCAAGATCGCCCTGGCCCTTTTCGACCACCCTGCCCGCTTGGGCGATGACGCGTGCAAGGGCGGGGGCCAGTCGCGCGGCCAGATCACGGGCCCTGTCGCTGGCGCGTTCAAACCGCCTTGCGCGGGCGGTATCAGCGCGGCTGAATACCTGGTCCAGCCGCAGGGCATCACGCGTGATGCGATCCGTTAGTAATTTGGGGCGCAGCAAGGCGGCCAAGGGATCAAACCCACGGCGTTTGCGGGTGGCGGCCACGCCAAGTGCCCCCACCAGCCGCCCGGACCACAGATCAAAGCGTTGCGCGGGGCCTGCGACCAGCACATCGATGCGCGGCAGGGCACGGGCCAGATCACGCAGGCGTTCGCCACGCCGTTGCACGCCCTGCCCTATGGCGCGCAACAGGCGCGCGCCATAGGCATCGACCGTGGCCAACAGTTCGGTGCGCACAGGCACGGCCATTTCGGCGGCCGCCGTAGGCGTGGGGGCACGCCTGTCGGACGCATAGTCGATGAGGGTGGTATCAGTCTCATGGCCCACGGCAGAGATGAGCGGGATGTCTGATGCAGCGGCGGCGCGCACGACGATATCTTCGTTAAAGCCCCACAGGTCTTCGAGTGACCCACCACCCCTTGCGACGATAATCAGGTCCGGGCGCGGGATGGGGCCACCGGGTTGGATGGCGTTGAACCCCTTGATGGCGGCGGCAACATCAGGCGCGCAAGCCTGACCCTGCACAGCGACGGGCCAGATCAGCACATGGCGGGGAAAGCGGTCACGCAGGCGGTGCAGGATATCGCGGATGACCGCACCGGAAGGCGAGGTGACGACGCCGATGACAGCGGGCAGATAGGGGATGGGCGTCTTGCGGGCCGCATCGAACAGGCCTTCGGCAGCCAGCGCGACGCGGCGCTTTTCCAGCATGGCCATCAGGGCACCGGCCCCGGCGGGCGAGACATCCTCGACGATCAGCTGGTACTTGGACTGGCCGGGAAAGGTGGTCATGCGGCCTGTGGCGATAACCTCCATCCCCTCCTCAGGGCGCACCTTCATCTTGGCCAGCTGGCCTTTCCACGAAATGGCGGCAATGACGGAACGGTCATCCTTCAGGTCGAAATAGAGGTGCCCGGAGGCAGGCTTGCTGACCCGTCCCACCTCACCACGCACGCGCACAAGGCCAAACTCGCCCTCAATCACGCGTTTGACGGCATTGGCGAGTTCGGAGACGGAATATTCAGGGCTGTTGCCTTGGGGTTTGCCATCTGGGGCGGGGGTGTCTTCGAACAGGTCCATGCGTTGCCTTGTGCATTGTCTGGCGCAACCCTAGAACGCGGGCGAGCAAAGACCAAGGGGCAGTGCCATGAACATTCTCATTCTGGGCAGCGGCGGGCGCGAACATTCCCTTGCTTGGGCGGTCAAGCAGAACCCTAAGACGGACCGGTTAATCGTGGCACCCGGGAACGCAGGGATCGCGCTGCTGGCGGAATGTGCGGATGTGGACATTCTGGATGGGGCGGCGGTTGTGGCGTTCTGTGCGGAGAACGCGATTGATTTCGTGATTGTGGGGCCAGAGGCACCGCTGGCCGCCGGGGTGGCGGATGCATGCCGGGCGGCAGGGGTGTTGACCTTTGGGCCGAGTGCGCAGGCGGCGCGGCTGGAGGCGTCGAAGGCGTTTACCAAAGAGATTTGCGATGCCTGCGGTGCGCCGACGGCGGGGTATGCGCGGTTTACCGACGCGGCACCTGCGCGGGACTATATCCGGGCCAAGGGTGCGCCGATTGTGGTCAAGGCGGATGGGCTGGCGGCGGGCAAGGGTGTGGTGGTGGCGATGACGGTGGCCGAGGCTTTGGCTGCGGTGGATGACATGTTCGGCGGGTCATTGGGGGCTGCCGGGGCCGAGGTTGTCATCGAGGATTTTATGACGGGCGAGGAGGCGAGCCTGTTCATTCTGACGGATGGTGTGCATTGCTTGGCCGTTGGCACAGCGCAGGATCATAAACGCGTGGGCGATGGGGATACGGGGCCGAATACCGGGGGGATGGGGGCCTATTCCCCTGCCCCGGTTTTAACGGATGCGATTTTAGCGCAGGCCATGGCGCAGATTGTGCGGCCCACGATTGCGGAAATGACACAGCGGGGCACGCCGTTTGAAGGGGTGCTTTATGTGGGGCTGATGATTGAAGCGGGTCAGGCGCGGTTGGTGGAATACAACGCGCGCTTTGGGGATCCGGAATGTCAGGTCCTGATGATGCGGCTGGGGGCGCAGGCGCTGGACCTGATGCTGGCCTGCGCTGAGAAACGCTTGGATACAGCGCAGGTGAATTGGGCGGATGACCATGCGGTGTGTGTGGTGATGGCGGCGAATGGCTACCCCGGCGCCACTGCCAAGGGGTCGGTGATCGGCGGGCTGGAGGCGTTGGCAGAGGATAGCC
>JANNBG010000394.1:0-3702 GCA_031385205.1 Rhodobacterales bacterium | reverse complement strand
CGCCAGTTGCTGAGTGATTTGCAGAATTCCGTGCTGACCGCCGTGATCCTCGTGTTCATCGTCATCCTTTACGCCTTGTCCGTCCGCTCCTCTATCCTGATCGGGCTGGCCATTCCGTGTTCCTTCCTGATGGGCATTCTGGCGCTGCAAATGGCCGGGCTGACGGTTAACCTTGTGGTGCTGTTCAGCCTGATCCTCGCCGTAGGCATGCTGGTCGATGATGCGATTATCGTGGTCGAATATGCCGAACGCCGCATGTCGGAAGGCATGGAGAAAAAGCTCGCCTTCGCCGAGGCATCGCACAAGATGTCAGGCCCGGTCATCGCGTCAACCATGACGCGGATTGCCGCCTTTTCGCCCTTGCTGTTCTGGCCCGGCATTGTGGGCGAATTCATGAAGTATATGCCGATCACCCTGATCGCCACGTTGTCGGCCTCCATGCTTTATGCGCTGATCTTTGTGCCCACGCTGGGGGCCATCATTGCCAAACCGTTCAAGGAACCCCCCGTGCACAAGGACGGTGCCTATATGTGGCTGGTGGGCCGCGCCATCCGGCACCCGGTGATCGTGCTGTTTCTGGCTTTGGGCACGCTGGTCGCGGTGCCTTATACCTATGCACAGATCGGCAAAGGCACGGAATTCTTTCCCAACGTCGAACCCGATAATGGCCAGCTGTATGTCAAGGCGCGCGGCAACCTGTCCATTGATGAAAAGGATGCGCTGGTCCGGCAGGCCGAGGCGCGCATTCTGGGCTGGCCCGGCATCAGCACGGTGTATACCCGTGTCGGCAGCGGTGGAGGTGCCGGCAACGATGCCCCGGCTGATGTGATCGGCACCATCCAGTACGAATTTGTCGATTGGCGCGAACGCAAACCCGCCAATGACATTCTGGCCGATCTGCGCGTAGCGATGCAGGGCATTCCGGGTGTGGATATCGAGGTATCAACACCCGAGGCTGGCCCCCCCAGCGGCAAGGCCATTCAGATCCGCATGTCTGCGGATGACCCTGCCGGGCTGAATGATACCGCCCGCGCGATTGCCAGCCAGCTGGCGTCCATCCCGGATGTGACCGACATCGACAATGGCCTGCCCCTGCCCGGTGTGGATTGGGAGCTGAACATCGACCGGGGCGAGGCCGCGCGTTATGGCGTGTCGCCTGCATCGCTGGGGTCGGTCGTGCAGCTGGTCACCACCGGCCTGCGCCTGTCAGACTTTCGCCCCGCCGGGTCCGATGATGCCGTCGATATCGTGCTGCGCCTGCCCGAAGACCAGCGCACGATATCTGCGCTGGATCAGTTGCGGATCGAGACAGATCTGGGGTCTGTGCCGATTTCCAACTTCGTCACCCGCACAGCCGCCCCCACCAGCGGCACCCTGACCCGGATTGATGGGTCACGCACCGTGACCATTCAGGCCGGTATCCGCGAAGGCGTGCAGGCCCAACCCGTGCGCGATGCCGTGACCGCGATGATGAACAAAACCTTTGCGGATCAGGGCTTGGCTGCGGCTGGCCTGCGCTGGACCATGGCGGGCGAGGATGAAGAACAGGCCGAGGCGGGCGCGTTTCTGGCCAAGGCCTTTGGGGCCGCGATTTTCCTGATTTTCGTGGTGCTGCTGGCGCAATTCAACCGGTTCATCTCGGTCGGGCTGGTGCTGTCGGCTGTCATCATGTCCACCATCGGCGTGTTTTTGGGCCTGATGATCATGGGCCAGCCGTTTGGCGTGGTGATGACCGGCATCGGGGTTATCGCGTTGGCCGGGGTGGTGGTGAACAACAACATCGTGCTGATCGCCACCTATGACCTGCTGCGCGATAATGGCATGACCAAGATCGACGCCATCCTTGAAACCTGCCGCGAACGCGCGCGGCCCGTGGTGTTGACCGCCTTGACGGCGATTTTCGGCGTGCTGCCGAGTGCCTTTGGCCTGAACCTGGAATTGATGAACCACGAAACCACCATTGGCGCACCCTCCACCCAATGGTGGATATCGCTATCCAGCGCGATTGTGTTTGGTCTGGCTTTTGCCACCATCCTGACGCTGATCGTGACGCCGTCCATGCTGATGCTGGTCACCCGTGGCGATGGGCGACAGGTGAAAAAAGCGGGTTGGTTCCGGCGCAGCTTGCGGGCGCTGAACCCATGGCGCGCGGCGGGTACGGGCACCAGCCCGGCGGAATAACCCCGCAATATCAGATTCAGAATGTAAACGCGTCCGTCACCACCCGCCGGCCCAGCGTTAACGCATCCGCCACATGCACCATCGGTGCCAGATCAACATCAGACGCGCCCGCCTGCAGCAAGGCCGCCATCCGCGCATACAGCGCCGGATATTCGCCCATCGTACTGTTGCCCCCACCTTCCGCCTTGCCGTCGATTTCCAGCAGGTTGCCGCCCATCCGCAAGGCCAGCCGCCCCTGATCCGTCGCAATCACAATATCCCACGTCTGCGGCCCGGTTTGCCGCCAATCGAAATCCGCCGTCACCCCACCCGAAAAGGTCAGTTGCGCCGCAATCGGCGTCTGGCGGTTTGCCGGAAATTCCAGCGCCGCCGCCGTCAGATGCACCGGTGCTGGCAGAATCTCGGTCATGATCGACAGGGCGTTGATGCCCGGATCGAACACCCCCATCCCCCCCGGTTCAAACACCCAGTCCTGCCCCGGGTGCCATTTGCGCACATCCTCGCGCCAGGTGATCTGCGCTTGCGTCACCACCTTATCCGCCAGCCACGCCTTGGCCGGGGCCACCGCCTGCGCCATCCGGCTGTGCCATGTGGTATACAGCGTCAGCCCCCGCGCATGGGCCATCGCCTGCAATTCATGCACTTCGGCCAGCGTCGCACCGGGTGGCTTTTCCAGCATCACATGCCGCCCCGCCCGCAGCGCCGCCGCCGCATAGGCAAAGCGCGGCACGGGTGGCAGGCACAGGGACACCACCGTAATATCAGGGCGCTCCGCCAACATCGCCGCAAAATCGGTATAGGCCGCAATGCCCTCCACCCGGCCCTGCCGCGACACCGTCGCCGCCAATTGCCAGTCTTTTGACCCCGCAATTGCAGGCACATGCTGGTCAACCGCAATCTTGCCAATGCCCACAAGGGCCACCTGCGTCACCATCAGTGCGAATCCCTGCCCACAGGTGCCCCACGGCAGCCTTTCAGAAAATCCAGATCGGCCCCCGTATCCGCGCCTTCGACATGCTGCTGGTGCAGCCAGCCATAGCCCGATGGCAGCACCGTATGGCGCGGCTGCCATGCTGCCAGCCGGTCTGCCAATGCCGCATCCGAAATATCCAGATGCAACAGCCGGTTCGGCACATCCAGCACGATAAAATCGCCGCTTTGCACCACCGCCAGCGGCCCACCTGCCGCAGCCTCCGGCGACGTGTGCAGCACCACCGTGCCATAGGCCGTGCCCGACATGCGCGCATCCGAAATGCGGATCATATCCGTAATCCCCTTGCGCAACACCTTGGGTGGCAGGCCCATATTGCCCACCTCGGCCATGCCCGGATAGCCCTTGGGCCCGCAGTTCTTCAAGACCATGATGCAGGTCTCATCAATGTCCAGCGCCTCATCGTTGATGCGCGCCTTATAGTCGTCGATATCTTCAAACACCACCGCCCGCCCCCGGTGCACCATCAAGGCAGGCGTCGCCGCCGACGGTTTCAGCACAGCCCCCTTCGGCGCAAGATTGCCTTTCAG
>JANNBG010000389.1:0-1615 GCA_031385205.1 Rhodobacterales bacterium | reverse complement strand
GGTGATCGGCGTGGCGATCAACCGCGACAAGGGGCCGCTGTTCACGCTCGAAGAGCGCGTGGCCATGGTTCAGGCCGAATGTGCCGCCATCATCGCCAAGACGGGCGGCGAGATTGTCGTCCATCCGTTTGAAAACCTGCTGATCGACTGCGCACGGGATGTGGGGGCTGCGGTGATTATCCGGGGGCTGCGGGCGGTGGCGGATTTCGAATACGAATTCCAGATGGTGGGGATGAACCGGGCGATGGACGCGCGCATCGAGACGGTGTTCCTGATGGCGGACGCACGCAGGCAGGCGATTGCATCAAAACTGGTCAAGGAAATTGCGCGGCTGGGTGGCGATGTGTCGCGGTTCGTACCTGCCCCGGTGCAGGTGGCGTTGGTGGCAAAATACCAATGACCAAACCGCCTTCACGCCATGCGGTGACATTCGTGATGCTGACGGTGCTGCTGGATATGATGGGCTTTGGCCTGATCATCCCGGTGCTGCCGGAATTGATTGAGCAGGTCGGGCACATGAGCCTTGCGGGGGCCAGCCTGATTGGCGGGTGGATGTTTTTTGCATTTTCCATCACGCAATTCGCGTTTTCGCCCTTGATGGGGAACCTGTCGGACCGCTTTGGCCGCAGGCCATTGCTGTTGCTGGCGGTGTTCGGGCTGGGGGTGGATTATTTGTTTTCGGCCTTTGCGCCATCGTTGTTCTGGCTGTTTGTGGGGCGGGCTATCGCCGGGTTGTGCGGGTCGTCCTTTGTGATTGCGAATGCCTATATCGCAGATGTGACAGCACCGGAGGACCGGGCAAAGGCGTTTGGCCTGATGGGGGCGGCGTTCGGCATCGGGTTCGTTTTCGGGCCAGCGTTGGGCGGGTTGTTGGGGGAATTTGGGCCACGGGTGCCGTTCTTTGTGGCGGCGGGGATATCGGGACTGAATTTCATCTATGGCTGGTTTGTACTGCCGGAAACCTTGCCGGTGGAAAAGCGCCGGGCATTCGATTGGCGCCGCGCCAACCCGTTTGGAACGTTTGCGGTGTTCCGCAAATACCACGGGGTGTTGCCGTTGTGTGCGGTGCTGGGGGTGTATTTCTTTGCATCAAGCGTTTACCCGGCGATCTGGCCGTTTTGGGGCATGGCGAAATTCGACTGGTCGGTCAGCACGGTGGGGCTGTCTTTGGCGATGTTTGGCATCATCACGGCAGCGTTTCAGGGCGGGCTTGCGGGGCCAGCGGTGGCGCGGTTCGGCGAATACCGGGTGGCGCTGATCGGGCTGGTGAGTGCAGTGGTGGCAGCGGTGGGGTACGGCTTTGCGGGGGGTTTGGGCATGGTGGTGATCTTCATGCTGGTGCACGGGCCAGAGGGGTTTGTGCATCCGATGCTGACCGCGATGATGTCAAAGGCGGTGCCGGATGATGCGCAAGGTGAATTGCAGGGAGGCATTTCATCGGTGATGAATATCGCGATGCTGGCGGGGACGGTGTTTTTCAGCCAGATTTTCGGGCATTTCATGCAGCCGACGGCGATGGTGATGTCACCGGATATTGCGTATTTCGTGGCGGCGGTGGTGCTGGTCTTGGCCCTGGGGATGTTCGCGGCACAGCGCCCGAAAGAGGTGGCGCATG